>CAWUIS010000033.1:0-11743 GCA_963922625.1 uncultured Candidatus Melainabacteria bacterium
ATATAGAAACAGAAATCTGCAACAGCTCACTAGTTTTCAAGCCGGAGAAAATTTTCAATAAGCAAGGCGGGCGCTTCAAGGTTTTTACTCCTTTTTACAAACACTGCCTGAAATTTATGGGCGAAGAACTGGAGTCACAATACCAAAGCAAGCTATTAAACAAAGAAGATACTCTCAAGCAAATTAATCTCATGAGCAGCGAGCTTGGCTCTAAGCTAAAAGAGCTCAACTTACTTAGCACGCAAGCTGACTGGCAGAAAGCTTGGCAAGAAAAGCTGCTGAAACACTGGAAATTAGGGGAAGACGAAGCACTTGAAATACTGCTTAGTTTCAGTCAAATGAAAGCACAAGATTACAACAGCTTAAGAGACCGGCCGGATGTCCAAAACACTTCAAGGCTCTCCCCCTATCTTCACTTTGGACAAATTAGCCCACTGAGGATCTGGAAAGAAGCGCAAGAACACGAAGCCTATACCAGGCAAGTTTTCTGGAGAGAATTTGCTCATTACGTTATGCATCATTTTCCCAGCAGTACTGATGACAATCTCAAAAAAGAATTTGATAAATTCCCTTGGGAAGAAAACCAAGAGCTTCTAAAAAAATGGCAACAAGGCCAAACTGGCTATAGCCTTGTTGATGCTGGCATGCGCGAGCTTTGGGAGACTGGATGGATGCACAATAGAACAAGAATGGTGGTGGGGTCTTTTTTAGTAAAAGATCTTTTTTTACATTGGAAGCATGGAGCTCAATGGTTTTGGGACACCTTGTTTGATGCAAGTCTTGCTAACAACTCCATGGGCTGGCAATGGGTAGCTGGTTCTGGAGTCGATGCTAGCCCCTTTTTCAGAATCTTTAATCCAACGACCCAAGCAGAAAAATTTGACCCTGAGAAAAAATATCGCCGCAAATGGATTGAAGAGCTAGAGCAAGAAAGCTATGCTAAACCTGTTGTTAACCATGATGCGGCAAGAAAGAAAGCACTTGAAGGGCTTAAATTAACCAAGAGATAATTTAAAACAAATATATTATAATTACAACATATGGAATTTTCTTAGGATACAAAAAAGCAATTTCCAATTTTAATAAGCACAAAGTCCGTTTTGAAGAAGCAAAAACAGCATTCTATGACAACAATGCATTCGTCTTTGCTGACCCTGACCATTCACAAGACGATGAAAGATTCATTTTACTTGGATATACTAAAAAAGATAATTTACTTTTTGTTGTGCATTTATACATTGAGAACAAAGAAGTGATACACATCATCAGTGCCAGGAAAGCTACAGCAAAAGAGCATCGACAGTTTGAAGAACTTTAAAAGGAAAAATATATGAGAAAAGAATATGACCTTAAAAAACTAGACCTTAAAAAAAATCCTTATGCAAGTAAGCTCAAAAAAAGCATCACCATAAGATTAGACCTAGATGTCATAAATTACTTTAAGCAACTATCTACTGAGGTTGGTACCCCTTATCAAGTCTTACTAAACGATTTTCTAAGAACTTGCAAAGACAAAAAAATGTCTCCAAAAACTATTTGGGAGTAGTTAGAACTTTCAAGACCCTAAGGTCAAGCTGCAAATCAATATGAATTTTCACAAGCTCAGAAGATCTCTCTAGAAGCTCAAAAGCCTTGTCATCAAGCTTCTCACTCCATTCAAAAAGAAAAATATTTTTCCCCGAGCTCATGTCTTCTCGAAGCTCTTCTAGGTTAATTTCAACTTGATAAAGATCATAATGATAGAAATCGATGCCTTCAAAATGATATTGATTCATGCCTACAAAAGTTGGGCTCGTGATACTTTCTTCTATGCCAAGCTGTTGTCCCAGTTCTCTGATTAGTGTGGTTTTCCCGGCACCCATTGGAGCATAAAACAACAAAGCTAAATTATCAAAGTCCAGGCTTTGAATAAAAGCCCGCAAGTCTTTAACGAAGCTAATACTATCTTCAAGGCTATCTAGTTGATAAATCTCTTGTTTCAATTTTAATTTTCACTCAAGGGCTGTAAAACTTCTAAACCTTCACCACCAATAGTCTTGGCTTTTTCTCCATCAATATATAAATAGACTGGCCTACCTTTAGCAAGAGTCAAAGCTGTTTCTCGCAATTGCCTAAATCTCACTTGCATAGTTTCCGAACCTCCCCCATACATAAATTGATTACTAATATCAATACGAACTTGCTTAGAGTCCTCTTTCACTTGAACCAAACGCACCCCTTCTGGCACCTCTGTCATAAGATTCAGTTTTTCTTGCTCTTCAAGAGTTGGACCAAGAAAGAGCTCGGACAAAGCGGTTTCATAAGGAGTCTTACTTGCAGCAACCTTTCTGACAACTGGTATCAAAACAACTCCCAGTTCATCGCTTGCCTTAGTAAAATAAACAGTCACCTTTGGACCACTGATGCCACTAATAGCTCCATCTTTAGTTTGTGAGCACGAGACCATAACAAAAGCAAGAGATGATATTAAGACTAAAGTTTTCAAAAATTTCATGTGAAGATTGATTATAATAAAGTTAGTGAGTAAATTTCTTAAAGCCCTATTTGTATTTATCTTATTTGTAAATCTTTTTAATAGTCAAGCCTCTGCTGCTAGCCAGAAGCTTAAAATCGGCTATGTCGATTCTGCCAAGGTTTTACAATCTAACCCCCAATCACAACAATTATTTCAAGAGCTTGCAAAAGCAGAAGCAGACTTAAATAAAAAAATCATTGCGAAACGCGAGCAGCTAATCAAAGCTAAAGAAGCAAATAAAACAGACACTGAGATTCAGATGCTAGCTGAAAAGCTAAAAATGGAACTCGAGCCAGAAATGAAAAGACTAGAAGAAAAAACCAATCAACAAAGCAAATCTATTGAAGACAAAATTCGCCTCGCAATTGAAGGAGTTGCTAAAAGCAAAAAATACGATTTTGTATTAATCAAAGAAGCTGTACTATACGGCGGGGAGGATGTAACTGATGCGGTTATTAAATCAATTAAGTAAGTTTTTCATTAGACATCCTGCAAAACTATGTCTTGCTTTGGTATTAGTATCCTTAAGTGCTTCACCAGCATTATGCAAGCCCGTGGTGGTAGATATCGCTAGCATCTACAATAACTATGATCTTGTCCTTGAAGCAAATTCTAAACTCGACGCAGCAGAAGCAAAATTCAAGCGTATAGTCAGCACCGCTGAACGTGAAATGCAATCACTAAGAGAGTCAGGTAAAGCTAAAGAACTTCAAACTAAGCAAGCAGAGATTCAAGAAATTATTGATACCGAGATGGCTGACTTGCAAGACTTGAAAATAGAGTACAACAAAAAAATTAACCTCAATATCGCCACAGCCCTTGAAAAACTTTCCAAGACAAAAAACTACGAGCTCATTTTAGACAAAGCATTTATTGTTTCTGAGCTTTACGATGCCACAAATGAGTTAATTACAGAATTGAAAAAGTTATGAAACTAGAGAAGCTTGCCACAATTACCCAAAGCACCATTGAAGATGCCCAAGATTTAGAAATATCATCTATTGCAGCTATTCCCAATGAAGCACAAGCAGATCAGCTCGCTCTAATTTTTGCAAGTAAGTTTGCAAAAGCTAAAAAATCTTTTAAAGACAGTCAGGCAAGAGTATTTTTGATTTCTGAAGAACTAAACTCTGACACTCAATTCAAAGAATTCAAAGCAACTAAAACCGAGAATCTAAGTTTTTTGATTTGCAAAAGACCCAAATACTCACTCAAGCTTTTAATAAGCTATTTTGAGAAAGCTCGCATGCAGGTAGAGCCCGGAATTCACCCTAGTGCTGTTATTGATCCAAGCGCCGAGATTGATCCAGAAGCTTGGATTGCTGCTCATGTTGTCATTGGTGCCAACACAAAAATCTCTAAAGGCAGCCAAGTTTTCTCAAGAGTTACCTTGGGAGCCAATGTCACTATCGGTGAAGATTGCATTATAAAAAGTGGTGTTGTCATTGAAGACTACTGTGAGATTGGTGACAGGTGTATTTTTCATCCAAATGCTGTCATTGGCAGTGATGGCTATAGCTATGTAACTCAAGAAGCTTCTAACCTTGAAAAAATGCAGAAGAAGGACTTTAGTTTTTGCATGGACAGACAAGTCCAGCACAAAATCAACTCCACAGGAGCTGTCATTATTGGTAATGATGTTGAGGTTGGTTCTAATACTTGCATCGATAGAGGTAGCATTGGTCCTACACGTATTGGAGATGGCACCAAGATTGATAATCTTTGCCAGATAGCTCATAACGTACAAATTGGCAAAGATTGTTTGATTATTGCTCAAGTTGGTATTGCTGGCAGTGCCAAAATCGGTGACCGTGTAACTATGGCTGGTGGCTCTGGCTGCGGTGATGGTGTTGAGATTGGTAATGATGCTGTTGTTGGTGCCAAAAGTGCCGCAAATTCTGATATTGATCCTTTTATGCCTGTTTTAGGTTTACCTGCTATTGCCTATGGTGAATTCATGAAACGCCAAAGAGCGTTAGCACGCTTACCACGTCAACAAGAAGAACTACGCAAATTAAAATCTAAGGTTGATGAACTCACAAAACATTAATCAAGCAAAAATTTTTTGTGTTGCAGGCACCAGACCTGAATACATAAAAGTTTTTCCTCTCTACCAAGAATTAAAAAAACAGCTCAAAAAGGTTTACTGGGTCAAATCTGGTCAACACCAGACCATGGTTGATAGCCTTGAAAAGTTCTTTGATATAAAGCCAGACTTTGAATTAAAACTTAAACAGCGAGAACCAAACACCGATGCTTATTTGGGCAAACTTGCTGCAGATATTTTAGAAAAATCAAGTGAGTTGTTTTGCAAAGAGAAACCTGACCTTGTCATTGTTCAAGGAGATACTATGACAGCGATGCAAGTAGCATTAGCAGCTTTTTATCAAGGCATTAAAATTGTTCATTTAGAAGCAGGACTTAGAACTTTTGATATCCAAAGTCCATTTCCAGAAGAGCTTTCCCGCAGGCTTATCAGTCAGATTGCCAGTATAAATTTTGCACCTAGTATTCTTGAGCTGGAAGAACTCGAGAAAGAGAAAAAACTTTTTAAGCTAGAATCCAAAAACTTTAATAGCGGCAATACTGTCATTGACTCACTTGAAAATTGCTGTGCCAAGATCGGTGAGCCAGGTTTTGATTGGTCGTACTGGGGGCAAGCTCAGCTGGCATTTTCTGCTGAAGATTTTAATTTAGAAGCCTTTTTGGAAATTCATCAAAATCACAAAATCATTTTACTAAGCTCACACCGTTATGAAAACCAAAAAGAAAACTTGGTAAATCTCAAAGAAGCAATACAGGAATTAGCAGATGAGTTAACAGATCTAGTCTTTGTTTTTAGTCTTCATAAAAATCCTGCGATTCAAAGTGTTTTTGCTCCAGTCAAACATGAAAAGATTTTGTTTTTTGAAACTATCAATTACCCACTTTTTGTTTTGCTAATGCAATCAAGCTACCTAGTTTTTACCGATAGTGGTGGTCTACAAGAAGAAGCTCCTCATTTAGGCAAACCGGTACTTGTGTTTCGCGAGCACACTGAAAGAAAACAAGGCATTGAGCAGGGGCATGCAAGCTTGAGTGGTTTGGATAAAGCTAGTATCAAAAATTCTATTAGAAGCTTAGTTGAAAATCCTCAGCTCTATCAATCTATGCAACAAGACGCTAAAGAGCTTTATGGTGATGGTCAGGCAGCCAAAAGAATTGTTGATGTGCTCAAACTTGTTCTAAAAGAGCAATAGCCTCTGCAGCGATACCTTCAGATCTTCCGGTGAAACCAAGCCCTTCAGTAGTAGTAGCTTTGACATTGACCTGATCAAGACTAAGATTCAAACAAGACGAGATTTTTTCTCGCATTGCTCGGATATAGGGTCTGAACTTAGGTTTTTCAGCAATAATAGTTGAATCTATATTAGATATTTTGAAAGATTTTTCTGAGATAAGCTGCTTGACTTGTGCAAGCAGATCAATACTACTAATACCTCGATACTTAGGATCTGTATCTGGGAAGTGCGCCCCAATATCATCTAGTGCAGCAGCCCCCAATAAGGCATCGATAATGGCATGGACTAAAACATCAGCATCGGAATGTCCCAGCAAAATCTGGTCATGCTTGATACTTACACCACCGAGTACCAAGGGTTTATCTTGCCCCGCTGGGTCTATTAATTTGTGAACATCAAAACCTTTACCTATTTTATATCGTGACATATCTTACAGACTAGTTTAGACTAGTTACTAATGCTTAGCGCTAGATTTAAAAAACTTGCCATTGCCTTTGCTCTTATCTGTTCACAGAATCTTGCCGTTCAGGCAGCTAGAGATGTTCCAGGAGGACATTGGGCAAAAGAAGCAGTTGATGAATTATACGATTACGGATTTATGCAAGGAGATCCGAATGGCAGTTTTCGAGGTAGCCAAGCTTTAAGCAGATATGAATTTGCAAAAACGGTTTCGCGTATGTTGGAATACTACAACGATGAAATCGATAGTGGTCGTCAGGATATTGAAAACCTAGTTTCGATCATGGAATCTTTTCAAGAAGAAATCCAATCAGCAGAAAGTAAACTAGGTCAGTTGTCTCAGCAAGTAGAAGAACAAAATGCAGTTATCGGAGAGCTCAACGAATTAGTTGTTATTCTTGGAGATGAAGTAGGAATGAGTGGTGGCAGTGATCAAGCTGCTCAAAGCGAAGCAGAAAAAATCGCTTTATTAAATGCAGCGCAAAATATGGAAACTCGGCTGATACAAGTTGAAGACAAAGTAAGTCAGCTACAAGGTAAGGGACTTGTTGTAGATACTTTAATCAAAGGAACTTTTAACGATATTAAAAAGCTTGGCAGCGCTACTGGTAATGCTGTTAGTAAAATAGGTAGAAGCCGTAGCAATCGCGATGAAGAACTAGCTAATATCAACCAAGATGCAGGGATGGTAGTTGAAGAAGTACAAGCCACAGTTGAAATGGAAATGGAGGAAAGTCATTAATGATTAGTTTCATTGCACGAGAAGACATCTGCTCAGAATTGGGTATCGATGATTACACTCTTTGTCACTACGAACAGTTTTTAGAATTACCAGAGCCACAAAATGGTGCCTACGATGTTAATATCGCCAAATTAATTGCAAGATTACACGAGCTAGTTGCTGGCGGACTTGCACTGAGTGATATCAGGCAATTAAGTTTCTGTGCAGACCAGTTTTCTGACTTGGTTCCTGGACTAAAAACTTTTAGGGATTTTTCTCCTCAACATCATCTTAAAGAGTTGGTGTCTTACTACAATGAAATGATAGCCGAGCTATCATCACGTGAGTCTCATTACCAAGATAGGATTCATGAACTTGAAACTGTGCTGCAAACCATGCAAATTGAGCTTGAAAAAAATGGCATTGCTTTAGACCAAATAGAGAATTATCAGCTTGAAAAAGAGCGCTATGTCAATGAAATTGATAACCGTGATCGTGAAATCGAAGAACTGAGAATCAAAAATAATCAAAACGAAGTCGAACTTCATGAGCTTAAATACCAAAGCGAGAAAAAAGACGACGAACTAGAAAAAGTAAAAGCCGAGCTTGAATTTTACTTGTCACAAGACCCTGCAACTAGCAAACGCTCTGCTGTTGACATCAAAGCCCTCTTGAAGAAAAAAGAAAAAGAGATTGCATTGAAATACCAGCGTGAAATTTTTGATCTGAAAAAGCAAGTTGATTTAATGATGGAACGCAAAGAAGAAGAATGGTTCAACAAAAGGACTAATCCAAGCCTCAAAGTCTAGTATCTGAGGATAAGTATTGTGCAGTGCCCTTTCTGTAAATCTGAAGATTCTAAAGTACTAGAGAGTAGATCTGCTGAGGATTCCCGTAGTATTCGCCGCCGCAGGGAGTGCCTGAGCTGCTTGAGAAGATTTACTACTTATGAAAGAGTCGAGCTTGCACCTACCATAATCATCAAAAATAGCGGCTCCCGGGAAGTTTACTCTCGCGAGAAGCTTTTTAATAGTATTGTAAGATCTTGCAGTAAAGCGCAAATCTCTGGATCAATGATAGATAATGTTGTTGATAAAGTTGAAGGCAGAATATATCAGGATTTTCCTAAAGAGCTTGAATCAAGTAAGCTTGGAGAAATGGTGTTAAATGAGCTAATGAAGCTAGATATGGTTGCCTACCTGAGATACGCTTCAATATTCAAAAAATTCAACTCAGTAGATGAATTTGTTACTGAGCTTAATGATGTCCTGAAAGTTGCCCAGTAACTTAGAGATTTCTGATTTTGATTACGCAAAAACTTTATTTTGTTGCGCAGGTTCACAAAATCACTATCGTATAATTATAGACTCGATGATTCGATATATTTTTGCTATCTTATTTTCTCTATTTTCCCTTTTGCCTACTCAGGCAAAAGTTTTAAGCAAGCTGTACAACATTGATTACGGCAAAGCAAAACTACATTATTTCTATGATGATTCTAAATTTACAGTAAGAGTTTCTGGGATTCCTAACAATGTCGACATCTTACAAGTGGCTAGCCACAACAATGAGAAATCACCTAAAATCCATATTATTGGCAAATCTAATCTTCAAGTAGAACATGGGGCAGCTAGCTCCTTTGTTGACTTTAATATGCAAGTTGATAAAAACGAGGCTTCTTTTACTCAACAAAAAGCAAGCGAGCTTAAATTCAAAGCATTTAAAAAATCTTACGATGAAGAAGGCAATGAATATTTTGAAATCATTGAATCATTTTCTAATTTTGTCAGAAGCAGAACCTGCTCTGATACCGTAGACGAAGTTTGTGCTGTGCTCAAAAGAGCCTGCAGACCTGGTGATTCTCGCTGTCTTGAAGGTAATAACGAGGTCGTACAAAGCTTCAAAAATGAATGCGAGATGGAAAAACACGGCGCTAATTTGATGTATACCGGCGCTTGTGCTGATACTGATTTAAATAGAAATTAACCTCAATAATAAACCTTCATCAAAGTCAAACCCTGCCCTGGGGCTGTTTGATTGGGTCTTGGCTCTTCTCCTCTACCTACCAAAATCAGCTCTCCAACAATACGGCGCACCATATTACGCAAAAACCGATTAGCCCGTATTTTGTACTTAAAACAAAGCTCTGACTCTTTAATAAGCTCAGATGCGCTAATGATACAAGTGCCCTCATCATCCTTAGCGTAAGCACTAAAATCATGCTCACCTAAAAAATTTTTAGCATGCTCCTGCATGCTGTCAAAATCCAAAGGTTCTTTTACCCAGGCAAGAGAGTCTAGCCTTAAAACTGGCCTAGTGCGGCGTGTAAAGATCTTGTACATATACTCGCGCTCTTTTGCACTGAAACGGGCATGAAAATCTTCTGCTACAGCTTCTATTTTTGTTGCGGATAAATCTTCTGGCATTTGGGCGTTTAAAGAGAGCAAAAATTTACCCGGATTATCCTCTAGTTCAGGAATTTCTTGCCTGAGTTTGAAGCTCACCACTTGACCTATAGCATGCACTCCAGCATCTGTTCTGCCAGCAAAAGCAGCTTGGACAGGCTCTTTGAAAATACTTTGCAGGGCTTTTTCTAACTCTGCCTGAACCGTTCTCTTGACCTCTGTGTCATGGTTTTGAGCTTGTGAACCAGCAAAATTTGCACCATTGTATTCCAGTTTTAGTTTGTAGTTATTCATCTTGAAGACAAATTTTTATTCTGTAGTTTGAAAAGCTTCAATATCATCATGAGTGCCAATTACTAAAATATAATCACCATCTTGAAGAGTCGTCTGTGGACTTGGTGAAACACTAAAGTGCCCGCCAGATCTTCTAATGGCCAGAATATTAAGACGATGCTTAGAGCGGATATTGGTCTCAGCAAGGCTCACTCCTTGGTAGGATTTCGGTAAAGCCAGCTCTGCAATACTAAAATTTTCATTGAGAGCAAACTCTTCTAAAAAATTTAGCCCCAATAGTTTTCTTGCAACGCTTCTTCCCATCTCAGCTTCAGGATAGACAATGGTTTTAACACCGATCTTCTCAAGAATCTTACCGTGCATAGTGCTAGAAGCTTTTGCGACAATATTTTCAACACCAAGCTCTTTTAAATTTGCAGCAATCAAAACACTATCTTCAATGCTTGAACCAATTGCAATTACAATGGCTGAGAATTTATCAATCTCAAGTCTTTTTAAGGAGGTTGAATCAATAGCATTGAGATGCATTGCATTCATAATGAGCTTTTGATCGATAATTGACTGAACAGCTTCTTTGTCTGAATCAATCGCTAAAACATCGTGACCGTTTTCGTATAGTATCTTGGCAACATTAGATCCAAATCTGCCAAGCCCAATTACAAGATAGTTTTCTTTTTTACTGATCATTTCTACTAAGCCTAAACTAAGGTTTAGAACTAACAACTACTGTTGCTGGACGAATTACCCTGTCTTTTACTTTAAAGCCTTTTTTAAGAACCTCGATAATAGTGCCTTCTTCTTTTTCAGCATCAGGCAGATTAGAAACAGCTTCATGCAAGTGAGGATCAAATTTAACATTGGTAGGCACTTCTTCTAGACCAACAGAATTTAGGCTCATTATAAGCTGCTCTTGTAGCATTCTAATACTCTTGATGACTTCCTCAAAAGCTGTGTTCTCATTTAAGCTCTTGGTTGCAAAATCAAAATTATCCAGCGCTGGCAGTATCGCTTCAAGGGTCGAAACAGCAGCGTATTTATGAATCTCGTCTTTCTCACGGCGAAAACGATTAGTCATATTTTGCTGGTCTGCCCACAAACGCTTGTACTTATCCTCAAGCTCGTCATACTTTGCTTGCAGCTCAGTATCTGGGTTTTTCTTAGCTTCATCCCACTCCTTGTTTACTTCTTCAGTTGGAGTATTAGCTTCAGGGTCTATATGCAGGTTTTGATTAGTATCACTCATTGTCTTGTAGAACTTTTATTATAACTCAATAGCGTGCAAGGGAAAAACAGGGCCTTCGCTGCAGGCTCTCAAATAGCCTGTATCACTCCGATAATCACCTTTAGGGCGGCACACACAAGCAAGGCAAGCTCCAAGACCACAACCCATCCTCTCTTCTAAAGACATATAAGCTTTTTTAGTCTCAGCTACTTTCCCTTGCAGGGCTTTAAGCATGGCATTAGGACCACATGAATAAAAAACATCCCAAGACTCATCTAAAACATCGGTAACCATACCTTGAGTAGCATGAGAGCCATCAATAGTAGTAATTTGGACTTGTCCAAGCTCTGCAAATTCGTTTTCGTAAAAGACATCCTTGGCTGAAGCAAAACCCAATATCGATCTAATCTTGACGCCTTTTTGTTTTAACTTACGGCCAAGATAGTAAAGCGGCGGCACACCAATACCACCACCAACAAGCATTACTGTCTGACCAGCTTCAACAGCATCCAATGCAAAAGCCTCGCCCAGTGGAGCAAGCACATCGAGCACATCTCCAGCTTCTTTTTCAGCAAGCAATCGCGTACCTTTACCTTCTTTACGATAAAGCATCGTAAGCTCTGTTCCAGAATCATTGATATCACAGATACTCATTGGTCTTCGTAATAATGGCTCGATAGTATCACTACATTTGATATGTAAAAATTTCCCGGGTTTAAAATCATCAAGATTGTACTTTCCAGCAAGCTTCATCTCATAAATCTGATCAGCAATGCTTTTGTTGGATTTAACTTCTAGTAATTTTTTAATCATGTCCTATTTTCCAAATACCTTTTTCTCGAAAAG
>CAWUIS010000034.1:0-11571 GCA_963922625.1 uncultured Candidatus Melainabacteria bacterium
CCGGTTATTGCAAGCGGTGGTGCTGGGGCTATTGAGCATGTAATTGATGCCTTTAAAGCTAATGCTGATGCTGCACTACTGGCTTCTATTTTGCACTTTGCTGAAGTTAGTATTGCAGAGATTAAAGAGCAGATGCGTGAAAATGAGCTAGCTACTAGGTGAATTTTCGCCTAGGTGAGAATGATTCTTAATAAAATCTATCATTTGAGAACTATTCTCATTTAAGGCTTTATATTGATTTCTTGTGAATGCAATTAGTCTTATTGAAAATATCTTCAGCGGTCCTTGTGGTGCCTGCGGCACTCCGAAACAGAATGCTCAAACTAAGGATTTGAAGAGTGGAGGGATGGCAAAAGCTAGTCAATGCGCGCAATGTCCTTCTCAAACAAGAATATCTCCAAGAGATGCCCAGGCTTCACTATTAAAAAGATTTGAATTGGCTTCTCTAGAGCCTGAGAAATTTAGCTTTGCTCCTGCAAATGATAATTATGAACTTAAGCCTGAGGGGGAAATTGTAAAGCCATTCGGTGATGGCAAGTTCTCTATTTCATTGCCTAATATATTTAGAGCTGGTAAGGCTGCAAGATATGATCTGCCCAAATATAAAGTTGCTTTAAGACCAGTACTCATTGGAGAAAACGATAAAGGTGAAGTCACAAGTATGACAGCTTTAAATGAGAATGATTCACCTTCTTTGTTCAGAATGGTATCTAAGTTATTCGATCCAGAAAATCTCCTTGTGGGACTAAAGCAAGTTATTGCAACTATGCAAGAAAAGTCAGATGAAGATATCTTGATACACCATTTCGATAAAATGCTGACAGCTGTCGATGAATATATCAAAGCAGGCTTGGTAACAATTGAAATCGAGGATGCTAATAAAGTTAAGTTCAAGCCTACAACATCAAAAACAGGAAGAGAACTAGATCCAGCAGCTATACTGAATTTGAATAAACTTTTTACTAAGAATCTAGTGGTGAAATCAGATTCATTTAGACCTAAACTGAGTACAGTAATTAATGGTGTGGAAATTGACAGAACTGTCTCAGATAATCTGCCTAATCTAGCCAATAAGCTGGATATAGCATTAGCTCATAGAAGATTGAATAAGCTTGATGCTAATCAAGGTGGCTATAGTTAAAACTTTACTCCCTTTTTCTGTAGTTTTACTGAATCTGCTTAATAACATCGAATATAGGCAGATACATAGCAACAACAATAGCGCCGACAATACCACCTAAAACCACTATAAATATCGGCTCCATCAAAGCTGTCAAAGATTCCACTGCATTGTCTACTTCGGTATCATAGAAATCAGCAATTTTTTCTAGCATGGTTTCAAGCTCCCCAGACTCCTCTCCAATGGCCACCATTTGTGTCACCATCGGTGGGAAAATATCAGACTTGCCTAGCTGGGTACTGATGGCACCGCCTTCTTCGGTTTCTTTTTGAACTTCAACAATGACTTTTTCAAGTACAGCATTATTGGCTGACTCTTTTACTACCTCTAAAGCTGTGATGATTGGCACTCCAGACTGGATCAAGGTACCAAAGGTTCTAGTGAAACGTGCTACAGCAACCTTGCGTGTGATGTCACCAAATATAGGTACTCGTAACATCAAATTATCCAGTGTAAAGCGTCCGTTCTCGGTTTCATACCAAGACTTGAGACTAGAGTATGTAAACCAAATCACAACCCCAAGTAAAACTACATAAGGAGATCTCAAAAAATCACTGACATCAATCAAAGCCTGAGTGAAAGCTGGCAGCTTACCTCCTGTACTTGCAAAAATCGCAGAGAATTTTGGCAGAATAAAAGTCAGCATAAACCAGACAACAACCAAAGAAATTATGACAACAGTAATAGGGTAGGTTGCTGCAGTCTGGACTTTTTGTGTAAGCCGGCTTCGAGACTCTAAAAACATAGCAAGCCTATTGAGTACTTGATCGAGTACACCACCAGCTTCCCCTGCTTTGACCATAGCTACATAAAGTCTGTCAAATGCATCAGGAAATTTACCGAGTGATTCAGAGAGAGGAACACCTTGTTCTATGTCTGTTTTGATTTCTTTGAGGTAGGCTCCAAGCTTAGGGCTTTCAGTTTGTTCAACCAAAACCGTGAGCACACGCAGCATGGCAATACCAGCTTCGATCATTGAAGCAAACTGCCTTGAAAAAATCACCATATCCCTCAAGCTAATTTTTTTCTCAAAGACACCAGATTGAGCAGCTTTTTTCTCATCTGCAGACTTTTTTTGAGCAATTAAGTTGATGTTGACTACCCATAAGCCTTGTTTTCGTAAAGAAAACTTCGCCAGCTCAATACTATTAGCCTCCACCTTGCCGGTTTTGGTCTCGCCTTTTGCAGTTCTTGCTAAATATTTGTAGTAAGGCATGATTAGGGTATATTATGGAAAATACTAACTAGTATTTAAAACCATACCTTGAAATACAAAAACCTACCAGACCTTTTCTTTAAAAGAGCGGCGCGCTTCAATAAGCGCACGATGATTCGCTACAAAACTAGGCCATCAGCGCCCTTTATCGATCAATCTTGGAAACAAATCCAAGAAAAAATAGAAAGTATCGCGCATGGCTTAAAGGCACTAGGAGTGAAGCCTGGACAAAATGTGGGTTTGCTTTCCGTTACCTGCCACCATTGGATGCCATGTGATTTTGGCATTATGTCAGCTGGCGCTGTCACCGTTCCTATCTATCACAGCTCAACTAGTGACAGTGTTTCGTATATTGTTAATCATGCTGAGCTTGAGGTTGTTTTTGTTAGAAACAAAATCCAACTACAAAAACTTCGTGGCATGTGGGATGACTTGCCTAATCTTAAATACCTTATTGTCATGCTTGATAAGGGTGATATCCCCAAAAATAATCCTAAAATTCTCACACTAGAGGGCTTGTGTAAAATTGGTCTTGAAGAACTTGAAAAAGATCCTGAAGGCATCAAAGATGCGATCAAGGATATTTCATTAGATGATACTGCAAGCATCATTTATACTTCAGGTACAACAGGAACGCCTAAAGGAGTGGTTTTGAGCCACCGTAACTTCTTGGTGGCTGCTTTGTCTTTTTATCAGTCGGTACCATTTGAAGAAAATTTTACTCTCCTTTCTTTTTTACCTTTGGCACATATTTTTGAGAGAGTAGCTTCAGAGATTTATGGCATAGACCAAGGTGTGACTTTTACTTACTGCGAAAAAGTAGAGCATCTACCAAGTATGTTGATAGAGACCTGTTGCGACATGATGCCGGTAGTGCCAAGGATACTTGAAAAAATTTATGAGAGAGTCATGTCCCAAGTAAGTAAAAAAAGCGCTTTTGAACAAAAACTTTTCTTTGCTGCTGTTGAAACAGGCAAGGAATATATCCAGAAAAAAATTGCCAAAGAAACTATAGGCTGGGATTTGAAGTTAAAGTATCAACTTGCTTTTAATACGGTTTTGAAAAAAATCAGGCAGCGTATTGCTCCTAATTTGAAAATTTTTGTTGTTGGAGGTGCTCCTTTTTCCAAAGAACTTGCTTATTTTTATTTGGCACTTGGTTTTGATGTGGTAGAAGGCTATGGTCTTACAGAAAGTTCTGCTGCTATTACAGTCAATCCACCTTGGGCAAATAAGCCTGGTACTGTGGGCTTGCCTTTCAAGCACTTTGAAATAAAAATCGCTGAAGATGGTGAGGTTATTTGCAAGGGTGATTCGGTTTTCCAAGAATATTACAAAAACCCTGAAGCGACTCGTGAAACTCTTATTGATGGCTGGCTTCATACCGGTGACTTGGGAGAATTTGATGAAGATGGTTACTTGAAAATCACTGGTCGTAAAAAAGACTTGATTATTACTGCTGGTGGTAAAAACATATCGCCGGCACGCATCGAGGATGAGTTGTTACGTAGCAAATATTTAAATCAAGTAATTGCTTTGGGTGACAGAGAAAAATATATATCTGCTTTGATAGTTCCTAATAAAGAGCTTTTGATGGACTACGCTAAAGCCCATAAAATCGAAATACCGGCTGGAACTTTAATCAATGATGTTCCAGGACTCAGAGAGCTTATTACAAAAGAGATCGCTCATTACTCTCAAGACCTGGGTGGCTATGAACAAATCAAAAATTTCCATTTACTAGAAAACGAGCTGAGTATTGAATCTGGGGAGCTTACACCAACACTGAAAGTTAAGCGTAATGTTGTAAGAGAGAAATATAAGGATATAATTCAACCTCTTTTCGGCCGCTAATGTTCCCCGGAACCAGACTGTGTTCCATTACGACTTATAAGCTGTGCTACAGTCGAGTTTTAAACAAAAAGCCTTAAAAAAATACAAACACCTAAAGCCTGAATTGGCTGCTCTTATTGACGAAGAAAATACCATTGAGTATAAGGGACGTTTTTTTACGACTAGTTATAAACTCAAAGATAGCTGGAAAGAAAAAAAACGTAACTGGGGACATAGTCTGCATGCAATGGCATCGAGATCAGGTTCTTTCCCGCCAAGTTTAGCTGCTTATTTTATAGAAAACTTCAGCGAAGAAAAAGATACTGTCTTTGATCCTTTTTCTGGTAAAGGTACTACAGCTTTGCAGGCATGCTTAACTAAGCGTTTTGGTATTGGGCTAGATGTGGCACCAGAAGCTTATGCGCTGACCGCTGCTAAAACAATTCCCGTTAAACACGCTGAAGCTGTTGAGTATTTGCAGCGTCTTAGATTTAAAGATCCGAGTGCTGAAGAGCTTAAAGATATACCAAAAGAAGTAAAGGTTTTTTATCACACCAAAGTTTTGAAGCAAATCATAGCTTTTAGTAACGCTATAAGTGAAGATTACAGCTTTAGGCATGTAAGCTATCTTGGCACTCCTAAGTTTGAAGCTGATTATCACCAGAAAAATTCGCTTTTTGCTCAATACTGGGTTGGGGTATTACTCGGAATTCTACACGGCTCTTCTGAATTGAGTTTGAGTGTTTCTTGTTCGCATAGCTACAGCATGGCACCAAACTATGTAGCTAATTATGCAAAAAAACATGGTCTTAAAAAGCCTATAAGAGATCTTAAAGCTTGTCTTATAAGAAGATCAGAAAAGCTTTTGGGTGATGGTGATCTTGAAGACAATGCCGGCAAGGCTATTTTAGGTTCAGCAATGGATTTACCAAAGAGTCTTGAAAACCAAGTAGATCTCATTGTTACAAGCCCGCCTTATTTTACTGCTCAAAGCTATGCTTGGGACAACTGGCTTAGAGAATGGTTTTTGGGTTTTAATTTTAAAGAAGTTAGAAGTCATACTTTGCACACTGCAGTAGAGGATAAATACAGAGCCGCTATGTCTGAGCATCTTCAGCAAGCCTATGCTGCTTTAAAATCAGGTAAATGGGCTTTCTATGTTGTTGGTGATGTCATCAAAAAATCTAAAACCAAAGCCTACAAGATTATTACCGCTGAAATTATCGCTCAAGAAGCTATTGAGGCTGGTTTTGATGTGCAGCTTATAATCAATGATGATATTCCTAGAACCAGTTGTTATAACTCAGCTTTTCTTAAAGAAGACCAGGGCTTAAAGCTTGATCGGGTAGTTTGTTTGTATAAACCCTAATACAAAACTAAAATTAAATTTGATTAATAAAACCCAAAATGAGCATTTTCACTTAGTATAGACTGTTTAGAAGAGTCAAAATTAGGGCTTATTATTTGTATCGGAAGTTGTTTAGGTAAGGCGAGCGACTTTTGATGGGGAAGAGGGAAAAGTTAATATGTTTGGCACTATTGTAGGTGAGCTTGCTGAAAGGCAAATTCAACTGAAACAGTCTGTTGAATTTTGTAATTCAGTGGCACAATTCAATTTACTCACAGATCCGAGTAATAAAGCACTGGATCTAATGAAAAGGAAACTAGAATCGACTAAAGCAAAATTGCACATAGCACCTGATCATGAAGAAAGAGCATGGGCAGTTTGGGGCAATCTAAAGTCAGCAAGTAAGTTTTAGGCTTGCACACACAAGAATTTTATAAATTTTGAGATGGGGGTCTCTTAGGGAAGGCAAGCACTAATTTAGTGCTTGTTTTTGTTTTTATTAAATTTGTTGCGTTTCAAAGTTGAGAGCCACCGTGTTATCATTTTCAACATAAAAGCAATATGACTGTGGCTTCAACAATTAAATCTCTACCAGCGATGTTGGATGATACTTATAGACCTATTTTTGAGCGGGTTGGTGAGGCTGTTCAAAAGCAAATAAATAATGGTGACAAAGGTGCTCAAATCTTTGATAAAAATATCTCTCCAAAATTAAAAGGTATAAAGTCTCCTGCTTTGCAATTATATGGAACGGAAATTTATACCACCACGGAATTTGATGACTTAGCACATTTTATTGAAGATAATGGATTCTCGAGTCCGACTCATCTAAGCTTAGTTAATAAAGATAATGGATTGGATATCTTGTCATCACGATATGAACATGCGAAAAAGAATGCATTGGAAGAATACGAGTCTAATAGTTTACAGATCTCTGTGGGTGAATATGGAAGAGCTTTAGCTGCTAAATTATTAGAAACTCAAAGAGTTATCCAAAAGATTGTTTGTAAGAACTTTTCTCGCATATTTGATAATGTTAAACCAAATATAGCTTTTTGGAGGAGTATGAGGGGACATTTTGGAACTAGAACTAAAAACCAGAAAAACATTCAATCCATTCAAACTATGGCTTTTACTCAAGTTTTGGATACATTTGCTAGTGTGGCAAGGAGCATAGCTTTACTTACAATGCAAAAGATTAAAGGTTTCGACAAACCAGAGGATCTTGTAGAGCATGTTTGTAATAAAAAGTTTCTCCAGATTTTGTCCAAAGCTAATGTAGTTGGTGTGTTAAACCCTATTAGCATGTCCGGTAAATATATAAAAGATATTCTCTTGCCTGATGATAGAAAAGGTGCTGTACTGAACTCAAAGATATTAAAGGAAATGAAGAAGTTACAAGAATCTTCTTCAACTATCCATAATAAAATGTCACAAGCATTGAGTGGAATTTCTGTTGATAAAGAAGATACAATGGTTTTCAAGGGATGTCCTGTTGGTGATGTACCTCCAGGTGCTGATGCTAAATCAAGTGAGAATCAGACATCACTTGTGCAAAGAGCAGCGGAAATCTTTCTTAAGGTCTTCAAGTCAAAACCAATAAAAATTATAAAAATATTTATATCAGCCCCCCCCCCCCGAAATATTTGAAGTCTACTCTGTATATTCCAGGGATTTTTCGACTAGGATCTAAGCTCTAGTTGAATGTACTACGAATATCCTTCATAGAAAGAGAGATTCTTCTTTCATATGGAGAGAATTTCTTGATGATAACTTCAACTTCATCACCAGGCTTGCAGTATTTGTCAGGACTAGGATCTTCTTCTTCGTTAGTGATTTCTGAAGATGGTAATAAAGCCTCAACACCTGGGTAGATCTCAACAAAGACACCAAAGACAGCAAGTTTAACAACCTTACCCTTAACAACCATACCTTCACCAAACTTACCTTCAATCTCTGTCCAAGGATCAGGCTGTAGGCGCTTAAGTGATAAAGAAATTTTCTTAGAAGCCTTATCAATTTTAAGAACTTTAACTGAAATCTTGTCACCAGTACTAAGAGCTTCATTTGGATGAGCAATACGCTGCCAAGAAATTTCAGAAACCGGAAGTAAGCCATCGATACCACCAATATCAATAAAGGCACCAAACTCAGCAACACGGACAACTTCACCTGAAACAACTTGTCCAATTTCAAGCTCGTTGATTGCTTTATCGCGAAGATCAGCTTTCTCGTCTTCAATAGCAACTTTTTGTGAGCAGATTAATTTACCTTTACGCTTATCCAGCTCAAGGATTTTAAATTCAATTTTGCTACCCTTGGTATTAGCAGCTTCACCACGCAAACGTAGTTGAGAAGCTGGAATAAAACCTCTAACTCCGTAAGTTTCAACAACAAGACCACCCTTAACAAGAGAGATTACTTCACCTTCGATAACCTCGTCTTTTGTTTTGATTTCTTCAAGTTTGACCCAACCACGTGCCTGAGCCACTCTTTTGTACGAAACAATAAGAGGATTTTTGTCTGAAATTTCTTTTAAAACATAAAGTTCATGCTCTTCACCAATAGCGATGATTTCTTCTGGTTTAGTTTCTTCATCACGATTTACAACTTCTCTGTAAGGCAAAAATGCTTCTGCTTTTGTTGCAAGGTCAACCAAAGCACCGTCTTTTTCAAACTGGAGAATTTTCCCTTTGATAATTTGGCCAACTTCAAAGCTTGATTTGGCGGTGGATTTGCCTAGTAAAGATGCAAACTCGTTCTCGAGTTCTAGGCTTAAAGCATCTGTAGTTTCTTTTACTTCTGTTGTCATAACTAAATTTATTGCAGAGGGCTATTATATCAATATCAAAGTAGTTTGCTCGCGCTTTGATTAGTATTTATTTATTATTGCTGATGACACTCCCTTAAGAAATAGGAAGCCTAGCTATTGGGTTACTAGATGTAATTCCCCCTGCATTATGAGCCATAGGAAGGCGTGGCAGTCTTGGACTCACGACTTTTTGAATCTCTATTTTAGCGTCTGCGGTATTCTCGCTAGCTATTGGGACCGGCTTCTTGGCTTTAAGCTCAAAGCCAGCTTCTCCATGAGCTAAAAAATCAGCAAGTCCATTTTCTTGCAACAATTTGGCATGAGCTTTATGGCTTTCACTGGTAACAGAGCTGTCGTAGCAAATTAAATTAGCACCAGGTGTGATCAAGCTTGCTATTTCACAGAGGCTAGTTGCCGAGTCTATGGGAAGGTAAAGAGTGTTTTTAGGCTCTGGATTATCTATTATTAGTGCCATAAAAGATCTTAATGCGTTGATGTCCTCTTTTACAAAAGGAAAAAACTCAATTTCTTGACACCCGACCTCTCTTAGACCCTCAACAAAAGCCTGTGAGACTGAATCTAGGGCTTGAGAATTAGGTAGCCTTTCTGCTACACAGTGTTTTCCGGTTCTTGGACCATTGGTTACTAGCACGTGTTTATTCTCTGCCACAGCAAGGCGCCCGATATATTTACCAAAGCTCTTTGCTTCATCAGCGGTATAAGGCTGGATACTACTGTCTTGTTTTTCTGTATCACCGCTAAGCGAAACCATTAAATAACCGTTATTCGCTTCTGGTAACACTGTTTTGAGACTTTTCAAGCTAGAAAATAAATGCTCTTTTCTGACTTGATGCGGAATACCAGAGGTCATGATCAGTTTTGATTCATCGAGGCGTCTTTTATCAGATTCAGTGAGAGCGTATTGAGGTATAGCAATAAAATCAAGATGATTTTGTGCCTGGCTCAAGTCACTGTAGAACTGGTTACCGGACCATAGGGTTTGAACATTTTTGCGTGTATTTGCTGCCACTTGAGACAAAATGGGTATTGTTTTTGGGCCTGCACCAATTACAAGCCAAGACCCAGGTTTTTGACTAATTTCCTGGACTATATTCTCTCCGGTCGAATTTTTGAATTCACGAACTCTAGCATTACCTCCAAACCCTTGATAGATAGTATTTCTAATAGCTAAAGAGCTATTAGAGTCTCCCTGACTACCATTCGTAATTGCTGCAATATTTATATCTACCACGTCAAACTATTGTATCGGTTCTGCTCCAGTAAAACTCCACAGAGTATAATTAGCTTGATGCAAACCGCTGAAGAAAAAAATGAAACCAAACCAGAGAAAAAATCTCGCAAAAACTCATTTATGAGGCTCAAAAGAACCCATATAAGCTCTACGCTTACAGAGGCTATTGTGGGGCAAGAAGTCACTATTGCAGGTTGGGTAGATACCACCCGTGATTTAGGTGGCATTATTTTCATTGATCTGCGTGATCACAAAGGTACAGTGCAAGTGGTTGCTGACCCGTCTAAGAACGCTGAAGTCCATAAAGTCTTTGAAAAAATGAAAACCGAGTTTGTGGTCGCTGTTAAAGGCCCGGTCACGATTCGTCCTGAAGGAAGTGAAAACACATCTATAAAATCAGGTGCTGTTGAAATATATCCAACAGATGTTGAGATTTTGAACACATCAAAAGTTTTGCCTTTTCAGATTGATCTAGCTGATGAAGTTAATGAGGACTTGAGGCTTAAATACCGTTATTTGGATTTGCGTAATAATCTCAAACGCAAGCATTTAGTAAACCGTCATAAAGTAGTACAGGCGATTCGCAACTATCTCAATGATGAAGGTTTTAATGAGATAGAGACGCCGATACTTTCAAAATTTACCCCTGAAGGCGCTCGCGACTACCTGGTGCCGAGCCGTGTTCATGCAAATCAGTTTTATGCATTGCCACAATCACCGCAACTATATAAGCAATTGCTGATGATGAGTGGCTTTGATAAGTACTATCAAGTAGCTCGTTGTTTTCGTGACGAGGACTTGCGTGCTGACAGGCAGCCTGAATTTACTCAGATCGATATCGAGATGAGTTTTATTGATCAGGAAGACATTCTTGCTACCACTGAAGGACTTTTGAAAGATGCTTTTGCTGCTGTTGGTGTTGAAGTGCAAACTCCTTTTCAGCGTATGACTCACGCTGATGCGATGAATTTTTATGGTAGTGATAGACCAGATTTGCGCTGTGCGATGAAGCTAGTTGATCTTACTGAGATCATGGCTGGCTCTGACTTTAAAGCCTTTGCTTCAGTTGCCCAGTCAGGCGGCATGGTTAAAGCGATTAATTACAAAGGCGGAGCTAAGCTCTCGCGTAAGGATATTGATGATCTGCGTGACCTCTGTATGAGTCCTGAATACGGCGCTAAAGGCCTTGCTTGGATTACTTACAAAGACCTTGGTAACGATGAATTTGAGATCAATTCACCTATCGCTAAGTTTTTTAAAGAAAATGAACTCAATCAAATCCAGGAAAAAATGGACGTGGAACCTGGTGATGTAGTGCTTTTTGTTGCTGATAACAAAAATCTAGTGCATCATGTGCTTGGTAAATTACGCTTGCATATAGCAGCCAAAGAAAACTTACTAGATCCAAAAGACATCAAGCTTTTGTGGGTAGTTGATTTTCCAATGTTTGAATATGATGAAAAACAAGGCCGTCACAAAGCTAATCATCATCCTTTCACTTTGCCTGTAAAATCAGATATCGACAAACTCGAGTCTAAAGATCTAGAAGAGCTAAACAATATTAAAACCTATGCCTATGATGTTGTTTTTAATGGCACTGAGCTAGGTGGTGGTTCGTTAAGAGTGCACGATCCAAGCATCCAAAAAAGAATCTTTCAGGCACTTAAAATCAGTGAAGAAGAGATTAATGGTAAGTTTGGCTTCTTGATGGAAGCACTTGAATTAGGTGCTCCACCTCATGGAGGCATTGCTTTGGGGCTAGATAGGTTGGCTATGCTGCTTTCTGGTACCGAGAGTATCCGTGATGTTATTGCTTTTCCTAAAAACCAAAACGCTTATTGTCCTTTAAGTGCAGCACCTTCTGGGGTGAAGCCTGATCAATTGGATGAGCTTTATTTAAAGTTAATAGATCCGGATAGCTAAGCTTAAC
>CAWUIS010000035.1:0-11352 GCA_963922625.1 uncultured Candidatus Melainabacteria bacterium
ATCATATTACGCATGATGTGCGTTTGCGTAATACCGGTGTAAATACCATCTAATTGAAATGCCCAGATTCCAATGATTGGCATCGCGATGAGCCATGGTAACAATTCCATTGCTGCTGCTCTTACTGTGTCTAAGCCTGTAAGAACATTAATAATTGCTTCGCCAAATATCATATATACAAGCATAAATAAAATAGCAAATACTCCGGCCATGATAGTCGAGCTTTGCACTGATCTATCAAACAAACTGGGGCTTTTTGCACCCAATGCTTGTCCAGCAAGTGTTTCAGCGGCATTGGCAAAGCCATCTAGGGCGTAGCTAATAAAGTAAAACATATTGATAAGTACAGCATTTACAGCTAAGGTTAACTCTCCTTGTTCAGCACCTTTTGCTGTAAACCAAGAAAATGCAACAAAAACTAAGACTGTACGAATGAAAATATCACCGTTGATTTTAAAAATTTTCATGAGCTTATCTTTTTGGAAAAGCTTGTTCATAAACTTCAAGTCGCTATTTTTGAGCATATTTTTTAAGACCCAAAATGCAGCAATAAGACCCAAGACAAAAACAAAAATGTGAGAAATAAAAGCAGACCATGCAACTCCTTGAACTCCCATGTTTAAATTGAGAGCCAGATGAAT
The DNA here is from genome assembly GCA_963922625.1 of uncultured Candidatus Melainabacteria bacterium. GTDB lineage: Bacteria > Cyanobacteriota > Vampirovibrionia > LMEP-6097 > LMEP-6097 > CAWUIS01. The sequence continues at coordinate 642 of CAWUIS010000035.1, forward strand.
GGCAAGTGGAATATTGAGTGCGTTCATCAAGATTCTCAGTACTAGAGCTAAGCGTGGTTTTTGTATGCCATAAAACCATCCCAGCAAAACATAATTTGCCATGGTGGCAACAGAGGCCCAAATTCGGATATGAAAATATTCTTGTGCCAGCTTTTCAACTTCTGCACTACCTTGAAGTATCTTGAAACCTATCGTTGCGATAGGCCATTGTAAAGCTGTCACCACTAGCCCAATGGCAATAGCGATAATCAGTGAGCGTATTAAAGCTGTGCAAACACCTTCATTGTCTTGGGCACCAAAAGCTTGAGCTGTAATGCCTGTTGTGCCGCGGCGTAAAAAAGACATGCTCCAATAAATACATTGGAGTATTACTACACCCAAAGCCACTCCACCAATGTAAGTAGGACTTTCCATTCTACCTACAACAGCAATATTTGTTGCACCAATTAAAGGGATACTGACATTAGCAAGTATTGTTGGCCAAGCCAAGTTCCAAACTTTTACAAAGTCATTACGACTACTCAAGCTTAAGTACCGCCATAAAAGCCTCTTGAGGTAATTCTACAGCACCGACATTTTTCATGCGCTTCTTACCTTTTTTCTGTTTCTCGAGCAGTTTTTTCTTACGAGTAATATCACCGCCGTAGCATTTCGCAAGTACGTCTTTTCTTTTTGCTCTTACTGTTTGCCTTGCCACAATCTTGCCACCAATAGCAGCTTGTATTGGTATTTCAAAAAGATGTTGCGGTATAACTTCTTTGAGTCTTTCAGCAAGTTTAGAGCCAACTTTATGAGCAAAGTCTCTAAAAACAATTACAGAAAGCGCGTCAACTTTCTCACCGTTAAGAAGAATATCCATTTTGCAAAGATTGTTTTTCTTATAACCACAAATCTCATAATCCATAGTGGCATAGCCCTTGGAGCGAGATTTGAGCTGATCAAAGAAATCTGTCACTATTTCAGATAGTGGTATTTCATAAACAAGGTTGGTTCTTTGTGTTGCCGAGCCAATATTTAAGTGTTTCATGTTGATATAGATGCCACGCTTGTCTTGAGCAAGTTCCATGACAGCACCAACATAGTCTTGTGGAAGCATGATGTTGACTTTGACATAAGGCTCTTCGATGTAACCTATATGCGTTGGGTCTGGCATATTAGAAGGATTGTCAATGGCAAGCATCTCATCGTTGGTTTTGTAGACATTGTAGACAACACTTGGTGCTGTAGTAATAAGGTTAATATCAAATTCGCGCTCTAATCTTTCCTGCGCAACTTCCATATGCAACATACCTAAAAAGCCACATCTAAAACCAGAGCCTAGGGCACGTGAGCTTTCGGGCTCAAAGCTAATCGAGGAATCATTGAGCTTGAGTCTTGCAAGAGCTTCTTTGAGATTTTCATAATCAGCACTATCAACTGGATAAAGTCCACAAAAAACTACCGGCATAGCTGGTTTGTAACCAGCTACTGGCTCTGCGGTCGGTTTGCTGCGGGAGGTGATAGTGTCACCAACAATACTTTGTATCTCTTTGATAGAGCAGGCTATATAACCTACATCGCCGGCTTTTAATTCTTGCAGTTCTTTTTTATTAGGTGTTCTGATGCCAAGTTCTGTGACCTGGTAGTTTTGCTTAGATTGCATAAAAGAAATCTCATCATGTCTTTTAACTGAGCCTTCTAAGATACGGGCATAGGCAACAATACCAAGGTAAGCATCGTAGTAGCTATCAAATACCAGTGCTTTAAGAGGTTTTTCTGGCTCTGAAATGGCTGGAGGAATACGCTCAATAATGGCATCTAAAAGTTGGTCAATATTGAGCCCTGTTTTAGCACTAATTTCAACAGCATCAGAGCAATCCAAGCCTACAATTTCTTCAATCTCCTGTTTTACCCGGTCAGGCTCTGCACTTGGTAAATCTATTTTGTTTAGTACTGGAATGATTTCAAGGTCATTTTCTAATGCCAAGTAAACATTAGCCAGGGTTTGGGCTTCAACTCCTTGAGTTGCATCAACCACCAAAAGTGCTCCTTCGCATGCAGCAAGTGAGCGTGAAACCTCATAAGTAAAATCAACGTGTCCAGGTGTGTCTATGAGATTGAGCTTATAGCCTTTATGCTCCATGCAAGCCATATTGAGCTTGATGGTAATACCACGTTCGCGCTCGATATCCATGCTATCAAGAAGCTGTTGTTGCATTTCTCTTTTGGAAATAGTCCCTGTCGCTTCAAGTAACCTATCAGCAAGTGTAGACTTACCATGATCGATATGGGCAATAATCGAAAAAACTCTTGTTTTGGAATCTGTCTCAGACATTAAGTTAATATATTATAGCCGGTATCGATGGATTTAATTTTTGGTTATTTAGGCTTTGGTAATTACGGAGACGAAGAGCTTGCAAAGCTTGCTGTAAACCAAGCTGGCTATGATAAGAACTCCGCAAAACTTTCAATAAAAAATAATTTTTATGAGCATTTACAGCTAATTTTTTCATGCAAAAGAATGATTGCTATTGGTGGCATGTTTCAAGACCTCTCTAGTAAAACTAGTGTGGTCTACTATGCTCTAGTTTTGATATTTGCAAAACTTTTAGGTAAAAAAATCATTTTACTAGCTCAAGGTATTGGCCCCCTTAATAATTTTCTATCTAAGCTTTTAAGTTTTTTTGTTTTTAAGCTTGCTGATGAAATTTCGGTAAGAGATAAGCTCAGCTCAGAGCTTCTAACAGATTTAAAAATAGATCATGAACTTGTACAAGATTTGTTTTTTAGCATGGCTTATGATTTAGAGCTTGAGCGCGAGCAGTCAGCTGTTTTTGTTTCCTTGCGTCAGTCAAAAAAACTTTCTGGGAAATTTTTTAATGAACTTGCAGCAAAGTTAAATCAAAAAAATAAGACAGTGATTTTTTTGATTATGGACAAAAAAGATATTCCAGTAAACCAAGAGCTTGAGCTTTTGCTTGATAATGAAATCAATATCGAATACTGCTACGCCAGTGAGTATAGTATTAAAGAGCTGGTTACTTATCTTGCAAAACTAGGTCTTGAAATTTTTTCGATGAGATACCACGCTTTGGTGCTTGCTTCTATGGCAGGTATTGAACTTAATGCTATAGATAATGATCCCAAGAATTTAGAATTACTAAGCTCTCACTGATACATCGCGTGATATTATATTGTGCCTAATGAGTATCACAGCAGGATTATTAGACACACAAATTAAAAGTATATTGAAGTCCGCTGAAAGAGATGACGATAAATTAATGGATTTTATTGAGTGGATTGATTCAGCTATTACGCTAGTTCTTGATGACGATGACTCTCGTTTCATGCTACGTGAATTTGCTGCTAAGAAACTTCATACGGCCCTTCAAGGAGGTTTCACTAATGCAAATAATCGGCCAATAATGAGTCATAAGGGTAATTTGCATCTTGGAACATTTGCTGCTTCTTATGGTGCTGAGCTTGTGACTAAAAATCATTATGATCCAAAGCGTCTCAATGAAATTGGAAATGAAGTTTGTAAATTGAGGAAATTTGGTAGCTCTGTAGCACAAGAGAGAGTTAGGATACTTACCCAAAAAGTGAGTGAAGTGTACGCGCCTATTTTAACTCTTTTAGATGAGGAGTCTGGAAAACCAGGTGAAAAAAAATGGGCTAAACATGTAAAACCACGTAAAAATAGAGGTTCTCATAAAACTGGACCAAAAGGTGTTGTAGCAAGAGAGTTAGCAAAAAAAAGAAAAATGGAAAGTAGTACCTAACTAAAACCCTTACCCTTCATTTTATAAACAAATAAAAGAACTTCAGCGACAGCCCGGTAAAGGTCTGGAGGGATTGATTGATTGACCCTGACCAATCTAAAGAGAGCACGCGAGAGAGGCAGGTTTTCAACTACTGGCACGCCGTAAGCTTCAGCAATCATGATGATTTGCTCGGCTAGCATATCAGCTCCCTTGGCTATGACCTTAGGAGCTTCATCCATGTCTTCGTTGTACTGTACGGCAAGGGCCACATGCTCCGGATTTTTAACCACAAAGTCAGCTTCCGGTACTTGAGCCATACCTCCTCCACCACCGCCTTGTGAGATTTCTCTTTGTTTTTGTTTACGCTTGGATTTGATGAGCGGATCACCCTCTGTTTCTTTGTACTCATCTTTCATTTCTTTAAAGCTCATGCGCTGGTCTTTCATAAATTTCCAGCGCTGAAAAAGAAAGTCAATCATTGCAACTGTAAAAAGTAAAATAGAAACTTTCCAGAAAAATTCCCAGAGTATATTTGCCACTACAACAAAACCAGCTAGCTTGTTTGAGGCATTGATATTACCAAGCACTTCTGGCATATGAGCGGAAACCACTTGCCAAGCGATATAGCCGACTAAAAATACTTTGATCAAGCCCTTCGCAAGTTCAAATAAAGACTTAACATTGAACATATTTTTCAGACCTTTAACTGGGTCTAATTTTTCAAGCTTGAACTGTAGAGGCTCTGTTGTAAAAATGACTCCTCCAAGTTGTAAAAGTTCAATTGCTACTGCAATTAGTGCAAGCGAGAGTAGGGTTGGCACAATAATGATCAGTAGTGTTTTCCAAGTATGGTAAGTGATAAAAGCACCCGTGAAAACTTCTTGAAAATGCGGAATATTGCCCCACATTGCTTTACAAAGCTCATAGATTGCCTTGTATGCAAAGATACCAAAGGTATAAAGCATAACAAAGCCGATAATCATCAGGCTAAGCTGAGTCAAATCTTTGCTTTTAAAGACATTACCTTTTTTTCTTTGCTCTTTTAGTTTGTGCTGAGTTGCCTCAAATTGCTTGTCTTCAGCATCTTCATCACCAGCCATATATGCTAATTATGCACATAAGTATTAAGATCCGGCTAGTCCTAGCAAGCTCCAAGGACTGCATTTTTGAACTCAGCATCATTGGTTCTAACTTCTTTACAGACCTTATCTTCTCTTGCTTTTCTGCAAACTGCTTCAGCAACTAGTGGAGCAACTTTCTCGTTGAAAGCATTTGGGATTATATAGTCTGGGTTCAATTCTTCTGGAGAAACACATTCAGCAATAGCATAAGCTGCAGCAAGCTTCATGTTTTCAGTTACGGTGTATGCATAAGAATCAAGCAAACCTCTAAAAAATCCAGGGAAACAAAGTACGTTGTTGATCTGGTTAGGATAGTCTGATCTACCTGTTGCAACAATTGCAGCATGCTGTTTAGCAAGAGCAGGATCAACTTCAGGTATTGGGTTAGACATCGCAAACACAATAGCGTCTTTGTTCATTTTCTTCAGTCCTTCTTCTCCAAATAAATTTGGACCAGAAAGCCCCAAGAACAAGTCAGCACCTTCAAGTACATCCATCAAAGTACCTTTTTCCATATTAGGGTTGGTGTATTCTGCAAAGTCAGATTTTACTGTGTTCATGTTTGCAGTTCTACCTTTATAAATAGCTCCTGCTCTGTCACAGCCAATAATGTTTTTGACTCCAGCATTGAGAAGCATTTTTGTGCAGGCAACACCAGCAGCTCCAACACCTGAAAGAACAATTTTCAAGTCTTCCATTTTTTTGCCAACAAGCTTAACAGCGTTGATTAATGCAGCAACAGTAACTACAGCAGTACCATGCTGGTCATCATGGAAAATAGGAATATCAACTAAGCTTTGAAGTTTTTCTTCAATTTCAAAACATCTTGGTGATGAAATATCTTCTAGGTTAATACCGCCAAAAGCAGGACTAATCATGCGGATACATTCAACAATCTCATCCACACTTTTGTTTTTAGCGTCTATTGCAATAGGAAAAGCATCTACACCAGCAAGCTGTTTGAAAAGCATCGCTTTACCTTCCATGACAGGCATTGAAGCTGGCGCTCCGATGTCACCAAGACCAAGCACTGCAGTACCATCGGTAACAACTGCAACAGTATTTCTTTTGATAGTTAAGTAATGATCGGTATTTGGCTTTTCTTTGATTTGCTCACATACTTGAGCTACTCCTGGTGTATAAACAACAGCGAGTTCTTCCATTGAGTATATTTTTCTTTTTAGTGCCACCTCTATTTTTCCACCAAGGTGTGCGTTAAATACTTCTTTATCCATGTCTACCATCACTTATATTATAGACGAATTAACTCTTGATATTCACCAACTAAGCCATTAAGAATATTGCTCCAAGAACGTGATTCCGCTGTTTGTCTGGCCTCTTGTGCCAGTGCTAGTCTCTTTGAAGGATTATTTAACAATTCTTCAATAGCAGCCTCAAAGCTTAATTCTGCTCCTGCAAGTAAACCTGTCTTATTATGCTCGATGAGGTCACGTACTCCCTGAGAATCATAACCAACTACTGCAAGCCCAGAAGCCATAGCTTCTTGTACTACTTGCCCAAAAGTCTCTGTTTGGCTTGGAAAGCAAAATATATCACTGCTGGCGTAAAGAGAAGCTAGTTCTTCTCCTTTTTTGAGACCAGCAAAAGCATAAGTTAAACCACTTTGTTCTAGCTGCTTTTCAAGATTATTTTTGCTAGGACCATCTCCAACCAATAAAAGTTGGATTTTATGCTTTGCTGCCAAGTTTATAAATGCCCGAATCAATTCGGGTATCGATTTTTCTTCAGCAAGCCGGCCAACATAGCTAAGAGTAATAGCTTCAGGGTCCAGTCCATAATCTTTCAGCTTTGCTTTATCAGATTTTTGAGGATCAAATAGAACGCTATCAACTCCTCTTCCAAAAACACCAATATTCTCTAAGCCAATATCTTCTAGTTGCTTTTTAGAACTTGGACTAGGAGCTAGTACTCGATTGACTTTGCTGTAAATCATACGAGTGGTCGCATTGACTATTTCTACAGCATAAGGGATTTGATAACGTGGCGCATAGGCAGCAAGGTCAGTATGAAAAGTCGCTAGACTCGGTAGCTTGAGCTGGTCAATATAGTACATGCCAATAGCTCCTAAAGTTACAGGTGTTGCTAGGTGAATTAGATCAGGTTTAAATTCAAGTAGTTTTTTTTCAACCAAGCTGTGCTTGCTTGGTACTAAAGATTGCACGAGGGCTATCGGCGCTTGTGTAAGGTCATTTTCTATCAAGAGTTTGAGCCATTTGTCTTCTGGTTTGACGATATTGAGTTCTTTGTAAAGACTAAAAGGTATACCCTCAACTCTGACTACAGGGCTTTTTGAATATTCATGCTCTCCTTCTCCAATGGCAAAGAGTAAAACTTCATGTCCATTGTCCTCAAGATGGTGAATTATTTTTTCAATAGTACGTACAACACCATTTATTTGAGGTAGAAAGGTTTCTGTAAAAATAGCTATTTTCATTAGGTTTATTTTTTGAGTTTGAAGTTTTTAAGTGCTTGACTTAGTTCAAACAGACCTTCGCTAACTAGCTTAGCTGGATTGACAAAAATTTGATATTTGCCAAATTTTTCTTTTACTTTTGGCAGCAGATTTAACCATAGAGGTGGGGCTGCGCCACCGTTTTTTGCAGCAATTAAAGCAATACTTGCAGCAATAGAACTAGCACTTAGATTATAAGCTTGAGGTATTTTCTCACTCACCAAGTTTTCTAGGTGAACTAAAGCGTTTTTGATCTTAAAAGAAGCAATGCTTAAGTAGAGCAAAACCAAAGCCAGCATAAGCATTAAAGCAATAGCAATGGATTTTGAGATGAAGTATAAGCTCTCCATTTAGACCTTTTCTACGTGGTTGATCGGAACTTCTGTTGGAGTAGAACGCCCAAAAACAACAACATTAACTTTAACAGTCATACGCTCTTCGTTGATCTCGATAACTTCACCGATAAAGTCTTCAAAAGGACCAGCTTGAATTTTTACAGTATCGCTGATAGCAAAATCAATGTCTTTTTTCTCGCTGAGCTTGTTGTCGTCGAGTAATTTGTTCTTACGTAAGATTCTTCTCACTTCAGCTTCGCTTAAAGTAGTTGGTTGGTTTTTATCACCAATAAAGCCAAGCACCCCAGGAGCTTCACGTACAGCAACCCAAGTTTCTTCATCGATAAGCATATCGACAAGCACATAGCCTGGATACTCTTTCTCTTTTTTCTCGACTCTTTTGCCACCTTTGACTTTAACGACAGTTCTTTCTGGAATGACAACTTGATGGATACGGTCATGCACTTCCATAGTGTCGATGCGCTTTTCAATATGACCTTTCACTTTGTTTTCATGACCACTTGCTGTTTGTACTACATACCAGCCACGCTCACCAGTTTTCTTCTTTAGACCACTCATGTTTGTATTTAACCTTTAATACCTTCTATTAATTTATCTATGCCCAGATCTATGAAAAATACTAGGGCTGAGATGATAGCAACAATAATAATTACTGCAAAAAATTCATTTTGAAGCTGTAGCTTTGAAGGCCACTCTATCTTTTTAAACTCTGTTTTAACACCTTGAAAATACTCACGTAATGGTTCTTTTGTTGCGATACCGATTTCTGGAGAATCGTCCTCGGTTAGCCATTGCATAAAACCCGAGCTTTCTTGTTTTTGGTCTTTATTTGTTTGTTCCATTAGATTTGACAAGGCGCCTCTATTTAGGGCTGTTTACAGCCCAATAGGCAGAGATTATAGCAAAGAGAGTTTTAGTTTAGTTTTTTGAGTCAATATACTTTATTAAGTGTTTAGTTTCTAGAGAGCCAGATGCCGCATAAAAACTCAGCTTTTCTTTGGAATCTTTGATGTCTGGGTTGCGCATATGCAGCTGTCCGATTCTATCTTCTTGGCTAAATTCACCGCTTCCACTTTCCATGGTCAGTCTTTCTGGATGATAAGTGAAATTTTCGCCTTCAGTGTTGAGTATAGTGTAGTCATCACCGCGTCTAAGCTCCAAAGTAACAGTGCCAGTCACTGCTTTAGCGACCCATCTTTGCAGAGTCTCTCTAAGCATCAAAGCCTGTGGATCAAACCACTTACCTTCGTAAAGCAGTCTGCCCAGCTTCCGCCCTAGACTGTGATAGTTGTCGATAGTTTCTTCATTGTGAATGGCAGCAATTAGCCTTTCGTAGGCAATGAATAAAAGCGCGAGTCCAGGGGCTTCATAGATACCCCGGCTTTTAGCTTCGATAATTCTGTTTTCAATTTGGTCTGACATACCAAGACCGTGCCTGCCACCAATAGCATTAGCTTCTAAAATAAGCTCGACCATATCTTCATAATGTTTGCCATTGAGCGCGCAGGGCATGCCCTTATCAAAGCTGATAGAGACTTGCTCGTGTTCAATCTTGGTATCTTGAAGCCAGTGCTTGACTCCCATAATCGGCTCTACGATATTGATACCGTTATGCAGCTCTTCAAGATCCTTAGCTTCGTGAGTTGCCCCTAAAATATTAGAATCAGTTGAGTAGGCTTTTTCTTTGGACATTTTATAACTAAAGCCTCGAGCTTCAAGCCATTGGCTCATCTCGAGTCTGCCACCAAGCTCACTGATAAAGTTTTGATCTAGCCAGGGCTTATAAATACGAAGCGAGCTTGAAACCAAGCATCCATATCGGTAAAATCTCTCGATGTCATTACCCTTGTAAGTTGAACCATCCCCCCAAATATCAACGCCATCTTTGAGCATTTCAGATACCAGGGTTGTGCCAGTCACGGCTCTGCCAATCGGCGTTGTGTTGAAATAAAATTTACCAGCACAAGAAATATGAAAAGCGCCACAAGCAAGAGCAACAAGTCCTTCTTGAACTAAAGCTTGGCGGCAATCGACAAGACGAGCCTCTTTGGCTCCATAATCAAGAGCTTTTTGAGGGATAGCGTCATAATCTTTTTCATCAGGTTGCCCTAAGTTTGCGGTATAGGCATAAGGGATGGCACCTTTTTCTTTAATCCAGGCAATGGCAGCAGAGGTGTCTAAGCCACCTGAAAAAGCGATGCCCACTTTTTCATCTATCGGAAGTGTTTTGAGTATTGAGTTCACAGCTGATTATTATAACGCCATGTAAGTATGAATATAAGAACTTACAACCACTTGAAGAAGACTACGCCGCTTATCAAATTCAGGTGACTTAATAATGACTTGCTCTCTTTATAATCAAAAAAACACTAACTTAATATCCCCAGATATCATACTCACGTGTTAATTTTGTTGGATCATAAAATCTCACTTGGTTTTCTTTCAAAAAAGCAAAGAAAGGGTTTACGTTACAATTAATCTTTTCAGCAAAAGTATATGCCGTGAGCCAATGACCAGAAATAAGCTCCTGAGCTAAGCTTGACTCAGCGAGGTCATTTTCAATATTACACAATATATCTTTTAGTAAAATTATCGCAAAATCATTTTTACTTTTTTGAACGTATTCAATGTCTTCAGTTGTTAAACAACTACTACTATCTATTTTATATCTCTTGATACACCACAACACCCAGGTTACCTCAAAGTGATTTATTCCTCTAAAGCACATCTTTATTAGCGATTTTAAAAAGATATTAAACCTACTAGAATTTGTATTAATTTCAAATTTATCAATAATATTTGGTAATAAGTTAACAGCACCAGGCTCAAACAAAATCATTTTCAAACAAAGAATTTCAATAAGTTGAAAATTTTCTCTATGGATTTCTACTCGATCAGAGATTAACTCATTGATTACTTTTTTCGAGATTTTCAGTGGGTCCTTACCTTCAGACGCCAAAGAAAATGATAAATTGAAAAAGTTTTTAATAAGTTTTTTTTGAATTTCAACCTTACTAT
>CAWUIS010000036.1:0-11319 GCA_963922625.1 uncultured Candidatus Melainabacteria bacterium
CCAAAAGCAGCAGCTGTACCTTTGCGCACTTTCCATAAAAATTTTCTCTCTTTGCTATCTTGGGTTTCACTGTATTGCACGGGCTCAAAGTCTTCTAACTGATCAAATAAAAGATCTTTTATTTGTTTGGCTTCCAGTTGAATTTCGTCATTGTTGCCATCAAGCTCGAGTAATAAAACTGCTCTGGTCCTTATGTCTAAATTCAGATCAAAGGCTTTGCTAACAGCTTCTAAAGCACCGTAATCGATTAATTCAAGGGCAGTTGGTTTAAAGCCTTTTTTGATAATGGCTGCAACAGCGTTTGTTGCATCTTTAGTTGATGGAAAACAAACTTGCATAGTTAAAAATGCTTCAGGAAGTGGTTGTAATTTGACTAGAGCTTTAGTTGCTATACCAAAAGTCCCTTCACTGCCAGTGAAAAATTTTGCAAGGTCAAGCTTTGATGTTTTGATCCCATGTTCAATGGCACCAATATTCTTAATAGTGCCATCTGGCATAACCAGTTCAAGTCCTAAAATTTGCGCACTAGTGACGCCGTGCTTATAACAGTGAATACCTCCTGCATTCTCAGCAATATTGCCACCAATAGTACAAGCTTCTTGGGAACTAGGGTCTGGTGAGAAATGTAAACCTGATCTTTGTATTAATTTTGAAAGTTCGGCATTTACAAGACCCGTTTCGATTAAGGCTGTTCTATTCATGGCATTGAACTCGATGAGTTGATTCATGCGCGCTAGTGAAATAATTACAGAATTTTCCTTTGCTATAGCCCCGCCTGAAAGTCCTGTGCCTGCCCCACGAGCAACAAAACCAATTTTTTTGTAGTTTAAATCAAAACGAAACTCGTTATTGACTTCATTAATAGCTCTGACTATGGTGGCAACATCATTTGTTGAATTAGCAATAGTTACTAAGCTTGCACGGCTTTTAAAAAGTGCAGTAGCGTCAGTGTCGTAGAGTTTGAGATCAATCTCGCTATCTAAGATTTGATCAGGCTCTAATAAAGAGCCTAATTTTTCTTTGAGTCTTTCTATGTTTTCATTAGCCATTAAGCTAGTGCTTTATTCAGGTCAATTTCAAGCAGGTGTTTTTTGTAGTGCTGAATTTTACCGCGACAAATGTCATTGTATAGATTTTGTAGCTTTAGCGTTAGCTCACCAGGTTTTGTGTCACCAAGTTCGTAGTGATCGATAGAGCCAATTGGAACTATTTGAGCCCCGGTGCCACAGAAAAAGGCTTCATCAGCAAGGTATAGTTCAGTGCGGTCTATAGTTCTAGCTTCAACCTCAAGACCAAGCTCACTTTGAGCTAGCTCGATGATGAATTTGCGGGTAATGCCCTCAAGAATATTATCGGTGATTAAAGAAGTAATTAATTTTCCATTTCTAATAAGGAAAAGATTCATAGCGGAACCCTCAGCCACATCACCATTTTCAGTAAGAAAAATTGCCTCATCAAAGCCTGATAAAAAAGCATCTGCTTTTGCCATGGCTGTGTTGACATAGCTACCATTGACCTTAGCTCGGGCAGGAATAGCGTTGTCTGATAAACGTCTCCAAGAAGAAACAGTCACTTTTATACCCTTCTCTGTATTGAGATAGTCCCCCAGACTGATACTCGAGATGCATAGGCTATCTTCATCATCACTATCACCAATTAAGTTAGGCCCGATACGTAAGGCATCTTTAAAATAGCTAGGTCTGATATAAGCATCGGTTTGAGGTGAGTTTTTTTGCAAGAGTTGAGTTATAAATTGACTCATTTCATCAACACTATATTTGGGCTGCATGCGCATAATTTTGCAGCTACGTAACAGTCTTTCTAGGTGCTCTTCTACATGTAACGCGTAAAGTTTATTTTCTTCTTTGTTGTAGTAAGCTCTAATGCCTTCAAAGACAGCGGTTCCATACATAAAACCGTGTGTCATGATATTGATATTGGCATTTTCAGAGCTGATTATTTTATCTCTGAAAAAAGCATATTCATGTATGGTCATTGGTAATTTTGCCATTTTTGCAAGTATATCAGACCTGTTGCTAATATAAGTTAACGATGTCAAATCAAAAACTATATTCAATTTATGGCTTAATCATTCTTGCTTTGGGTTTAGGTGGCTATTTAATTACTCACGCTAAATCTGCTCTGATAAGTGGACTTGCTGCTGGATCAATAATGATAGCGCTTAGCTTTTTTGTAGAGAAGGCTAAGGCTGTGAAGATTACAGCGATGGTATTTAACTTCTTGTTTTTGGTTGCTTTTACCTGGAGAGGATTTTTAGCAATTATGGCTCTTCTCAATGAGCACCCAGAAAAATTAATTCCAAGTATTTTACTTGCTGCAATGGCGATTGTTTCTGTAGTGGTTTTTATTTTCTCGCTTGAGAAAGTTTAAAGGGCGTGTCGCCACTTAATCGAACAACCAGCTGATGGCAATTGTTCAAACGAAACCTTCTCTTCTTTGATCAAGTCATTAAGAGCATTTTCAAGGTCTTCGAAGCGAGCATGGTAAGCAAGTTTTTTGTTTTTATAGACAAAAATATCTGGAGTACAAACAGCAGCAAAAGCTTTTGCCGTTTCCTGGCTCTCATCAAATAAATAAGGAAAGCTGAATTGGTATTCTTCTGCAAGTAGTTTCATGTTTTCAGGACTATCTTCTTCGCGGTAATCAGGATCATTAGCTGAAATAGCAACGAAGTTTACTTGGTCTTTTTTGCTTGCAGCAAGTTTGCAAAAATCTTCAAGAATCTTGATGACATAGGGGCAATGATTACAAATGAAAGCTACCACTACGACATCTTTATCGATTTGCTTTGAAGAATAATTTTTGCCGCTTATGGTGTCAGGTAAATTAAAGTCTGGAATTGCAGTACCAAGTTCAAGTTCATCTGAGTTGAGTAAAACCATATTAGATGATTATACTAATATTACTAATTAGCTTTGCAGCGAGGCTAGTCAAGATCAGTGCAAAGGCTATAGGGATGACGAGGTAGAGCAGTAAGGCTCTGGTTTTGCTGATATTACACAGACTAGATACAGCGATAATATTTAAATTAAATACCCATAGGCTGATTATTAGCTTGAAGACAAAGCTTAAGCCTGGCTGAGCTTCAGCAAAAATATTTAGAGGGGCTGTAAAAATCATAGGTAAGTTTGTGAAAGCGAGTATAGCCAAAACTTTCCAGTATTCATGTGCCGCTAGTATGAAAATATAAGCTGCAATAAAAATTAGTGAGCTTAAAATGAGCCAGCTGAAAAATGATCCAAAAATATTGAGAGCTGTCATACCACTGCTGATAATATGTGCGATGAAAAAAGCAATGATGCCCTGTAGAAAAAGGCTTGGGCTATAATTAGCCACCATCGACCTAAAGGTGATTGATGGTTTAAGGAGCACGCCGTAACTGTTTTGCAGGAAGTTCATAACTTAATTATTGATATTGGTAACTCGTCGGTTAAGTTCTGTTTGGACAACAGAGTATATTTTAGCTTGTTTGATCTAGAAAAGCAGATTAGAGAAAAAAACCATGCTCGCTTTGATGTTTATATAGTGAGTACTGTTTTAGCTAAGGTCAATATTATGATCAGTGATATCAAAGACTTTTTTGGAGATTTAGCAAAGAGATCTTATACCGGATATATCGGTAAGATCGAAGTATTTGACCCAATCAAACAAGATCAAATTAGAGGGGTTTATCCTGGATTAGGCTCGGATAGAGTAGCCAAAATTATTGGTGCACAAAGACTGTTTCCCGATCATTCAATTTTGTTGTTCGATTTTGGTACTGCAAGTACTTGTTCGATTGCTGCAAACGGATTTTTTTTAGGTGGCTTTATTAGTATTGGTTTTAAAGCAAGTTTGAAAGCACTGAATAATCAATGTGATGCTTTAGATGACTTGAGCGAAGACAAAGCTTTAGAAGACTTGCTTAGAGATTTTGATTCTATGAAATATGATTCTTCCACTCCTGCTGCCATTATTCAAGGAAGTTATGCTGCCCATATTGGACTTATCAAAGAGTGGCAGTATCTCGCAAAAAAAATGCTGGATGAATTCTTTCTACAAAATAAGCTCTGTCAGCTTCCCTTAAAAACAATTTGTACAGGTGGTCAGTCCAGGTTTTTTAATAAATTTTTTGATGAAGATATAGCTGGCGGTAAGCTTTTAACTAGTTGTTTTTGTTATCAAAATTCTGTCGTTTCCAGCTAGGTCTTTGATAATTTTGTGATCTAAGAAAATCTCCTTGAGTTGTTCAGCTTGATCAAAACCAAACTCAAAAGCCATAAAAGAGTTTTCTTTCATTAGAGCCTCAGCTTCTCTTTTGATGTCTTGATAAGGAAAGCCAACTAGAGCATGTTTAGGTTCATGCATCAATTCAGGCTCGAGTTTTTGGTAATCTTCTTGGCTAATATAAGGTGGGTTTGAGACTATAACATCAAAATATGGTGGTTTACCTTTGATGATGGGAATGGCAAAAGGTGAGCTTGATACACCATGAAAAGGTTCTAAGTAGTCACCCATGACAAAGTCAATTTCAGCACCGTAGCGTTTTGCATTGATTGCTGCAACGTTTAAGGCAGCTCGAGAGATATCTGATGCAAAAATTCTTGCTGCTGGAAGAGCAAGTTTAAGTGAGATAGCAATGCAGCCAGAGCCAGTACCCAAGTCTAATATTGTAGGCTGATGAATTTTTCTCTCCTTGATTTCATCCAAGACCACGGATACCAGTTCTTCGGTTTCTGGTCTGGGTATCAGTACATCATTGTTAACAAATAATTTTAAGTTTCTGAAATGAGCTTCTTCAAGTAAGTAAGCGAGTGGAATACGTTTGTTGTTGCGTTTGTCTATGATCTCATTGATTTGTTTAAGCTGACTGCTTGTGATCATGGTCTCATTGTTGCTGATGAGCTCAGAAGCCTCCATATTGAGGATGCTTTCAATAATAATGCGGGCTTCTTGTTTTGCTTCAGGGATACTAAGCTTGTTTTCAAGCTCTACAATGGCTTCTTTAATGGTTCTAGTTGTTAACATCAGCGGTATTTATCAAAATTTATTTGTCTAAATTGTAACGCTTCAGCTAAGTGTTTGCTTTGTATTGATTCGCTCTCGTCAAGGTTAGCGATAGTTCTGGCAACTTTAATGATTTTTTGATGTGAACGAGCTGACAGTTTTAGTTTATTGACAGCTTTGTTGACTAGCTCTTGGCAATCCTCATCTAGCTTTGAACCTAATGAATAAGTCTTTGCAAAATTGCGAGCTCGTGCAACTTTATTTTGTAGGCTTTTATTGTTCTTACAAGGTTTTTGCTGTTGTGAGAGTAGTTTGATTTCATCGTCTTTTAAGCGCGATACTTCTATGTGGATATCAATACGATCAAGTAATGGTCCAGAAATTTTGCCGATATAGTTTCTGATTTGTGCTTTATTACAAGTGCAGACTTTTTCTAAGTCACCAAGAAAGCCACAAGGACATGGATTACAAGCAGCAATGAGAATGAAATCTGCAGGGTAGGATAAACTTTGCTTGATCCTGTTAATTGTTACTTCTTTATTCTCCAGTATCTGTCTGAGTTGTTCGATACTGTGCTTATTGAATTCTGTCAGTTCATCGAGAAAAAGTACTCCATTATGCGCAAGGCTTACCTCACCGGGCTTGATATTACTGCCCCCACCAACAAGAGCAATTGCACTAGCGCTATGATGCGGCTCTCTAAAAGGGCTTGTGAGCATGATTTTTTCTGGTAGCTCCCTGCAAATACTATAGATTTTGGTTGTTTCAAGTGCTTCTTCAAAGGGCATTGCTGGTAACAAGGTCTTGAATCTTTTAGCAAGCATAGATTTACCACAGCCGGGTGGACCTATCATCAGTACATGATGCCGTCCAGCAGCAGCAATCTCTAAGCCTCTTTTAGCCTGGCTTTGCCCTATAACATCATCAAAGCTTTCTGTGATATCGCTCTCGGTTTTTGCTAGATAGGACTTTTTGCTTGGTTTTTCAACAATGAACTCTTTTAAAGCAGGGTGCTTAGTTTCTGTTTGGCATAGTGTTTCAAGCAAAAATTTGAGCTCTTGTAAATTAGATACTTGATAGATATTCAAGTTACAGTCTTTTAAAAGTTTGATGAGGCTAGCTTCACCGGCATTTGCTTTGGGTATGATTAAATTTTGTATCTGTGATTTTTCAATTTCAATGCCAATAGCAAGCATGCCATTGATAGCTTTGATTTCTCCTTTTAGTGAAAGCTCACCGAGAAAACAGCAGCTATTTAGAAAATGTGCTGGAACATTAGCGTAGCCAAAATTGACCATCAAAGCTGCTGCAATTGCAGTATCAAGCTGTACTCCTTCTTTGCGAATATGTGCTGGGCTGAGATTGACTAAAATTCTCTTAGGTAATAGCTCAAACTCGCAACTGCGCATAGCAACACTAACCCGCTCTCGAGATTCATTTATTGCTTTATCTGCAAGACCGACAATATTAAAGCCAGGTATGCCAGAGCAAGCATCAATCTCTACGCCAATAATATTGGCTTCAACACCCTTAGGTGTTGCTGAATAAGTTTTAGTAAACAATCCCCCTCTCCTTAGAAGAGTATCTTGTCCTAATTGCTTGACAAATAAAAGGGGTCAAAAGACCCTCTAACAGTATTATTCAAGAAGCAATTATCTCCGATATTTCAAAGATACTTGAGCAGGTCAGATTTGTTTGTTGATTTTTCTTGCTTTGATTTTTGTTCAGGTTCTGCGATGAATTTGTATAAAAGCCACTGAGCTAGAAATGCAAAAAATATAATGGAGACAAGTCCAACTTCAGGTGTAATAAGCTCTAACATTATGCTTTTGTCTCCTTTCTTCCAATGATTTTACCACCAATGATAAGGAGTAATATTCCTAGAAAAGCTATACAGAGACTGATTAATAAGCTTTCTGATTTAAAATGCATTCTGTCAAAAATTATTGTGAGGAAGACCTTTCCCAGTGGAATGAAAAACGACAAGCCTATAAACTGCAGTATATTCATCAAGTATTTTTGTTGTAGTTCACTCACAATTAAGAATCCACTAAAAATTAGTTGTTTCAGTTACTTAGCAACTCATGCTCTATATGCTTGCTATGAATTATTAAGCATGCATTTTGTGACTTACAAATAAAAGGGGTCAAAAGACCCTCTAACAGTATTATTCAAGAAGCAATTAAATGATGTGCTAGAATCCTCTTTTTGGATGGCAAATGTAGTAATAGTTGGAGCGCAGTGGGGAGATGAAGGTAAGGCAAAAGTCGTTGACTTGCTTTCAAAAAATGCAGATTATATAGTCCGTTATCAAGGTGGTAGTAACGCCGGACATACTGTGAAAGTAGATGGTGTTAAGTATAAATTTCACCTGGTACCTTCTGGAATACTCTATGAGCACACCAACTGTATGATTGGTCCTGGTACCGTAATAGATCCTAAAGTAGTACTACAAGAAATGGACGCACTCTCTGCCCAAGGCATTGACACTTCGCGCCTCATGATCAGTACCTCTGCTCATGTCACATTGCCTTATCACATCATTATTGATAAAGCTCACGAAGAAAGACTAGGCTCTAAAAAGATTGGTACAACCTGCCGCGGCATTGGTCCAACTTATTCTGATAAATCAGCGCGTTCTGGTTTGCGCATGTGTGATTTAGTAGAGCCTGATGAGTTACTTGCTAAATTAAAGGTTCTGGTCCCAGAAAAAAATATAATTCTAGAAAGGCTTTACGGTCATGAACCTCTTGAAATTGAAGATGTCTATAAAGAGTACTTAGCTTATGGTGATAGGCTCAGAGAAAATGTAGTTGATACTGCCGCTACTATTTATGAAGCTGGTAGAAAACAGAAAAAAAATATTCTATACGAAGGTGCTCAAGGCACACTACTGGATCTTGATCATGGTACTTATCCTTATGTGACTAGCTCAAATCCTGTGGCTGGTGGTGCTTGTGTAGGTTCTGGTGTTGGTCCTAATTTTATAGACAGAGTTATTGGTATCGCTAAGGCTTACACTACTCGCGTTGGTGAAGGTCCTTTTCCAACTGAAGTTAGTGGTACTGAAGCAAAGATCCTAAGAGCTGAAGGAACAGCTTGGGAAGAAATCGGCACAACAACTGGCCGCGCTCGCCGTGTTGGTTGGTTTGATGCAGTTTTGATGCGCTATGCCATCAGAATCAACGGAATGGATTGCCTCGCTTTGACTAAGCTTGATGTTTTAGATGATTTAGACGAAGTGAAAGTCTGTAATGCTTACAAAGATATTCGTACTGGTGAGGTTTTCAAAGATGTACCTGCAAAGTCTAACTTTTTGAAATATGCTGAGCCAATTTATGAAAAACTACCTTCATGGAAAGGCGATAAGCCTAGCTGGGAAGCCCGTAGCTTTGAAGACTTAGCCGACAATGCTAAAAACTACGTCAAAAAACTTGAAGAGATTTTAGACATCCCAATCACAATTGTGAGTGTAGGACCTGACCGCGAGCAAGTTATTGTTATTGAGGATCCTATTCATGGTCCTAAGCGGGTTTTGCAAGAAGTTTAAGAGCTCTTTCCTTTTCTTAACTTTGCCATAATTTGATCTTGATTAAATACTTGCAAAGAGGGAGTACTTAGAAAGTGTTTTATAGTGTTTTTGGTAATAGTCAGTTTACTGCTGGTCAGACAAGTATAGTCTTGAATTTTAGTAGTAATGCAATGACTAACTTCAGCTCTGATTTAGCCAAGGGTAAATATATTCAAAAACCTGATCTTTCAACTTTAGTGAGTATTAGAGGCAGCTCCGATACAATTCAGATGAGCGCTTTTTTAGATGGAAGGTTCTCCTAAGACTTTTTTCTAGGAATTTTGGTGTCGCCAATACCAGTTGAGCTAAATTAAATCATTACTGGAGAAACCCATCTCTGGAATCCTGTTAATGACCTCAACAGAGAAATTAATCATAAACCTAATAATCCAAGGACCAGTTACCAGGTAACTAAAAAGCATAATGAAAAGCTTAGGTACTAAGGTCAAAGTTTGCTCATTGATTTGAGTAACTGCTTGAAATAAACTGATCAAAATACCTGTTACAAGTGAAGGTAGCAAAATAGGAACCGCAATGATCGCGGTATTGATCAACACTTTGTTTACCAGCTCAATAAAAATACTTTCTTCCATCAGCCGCCTTGAACCCCTCTAATCAAGCCTTCACTGATGATGCTCCAGCCATCAATCAAAACAAAAAGTACTAACTTGAATGGTAGAGAAATTGTTGTTGGTGGTAAGAACATCAAACCAATAGAGACAATCGCTGTTGCTACCACCATATCAATAATGACAAAGGGCAAGTAGATCATAAAGCCAATTTGAAAAGCTTTGCGTAGTTCGCTCATCATATAAGCAAAAGCAAGTATGTGAACAGGAGTTTCTTTTACTTGATCGGGCCTATCAATTTCAGCAATCCTGAAAGCCATAGTTAGCTCTTTTTCACCGGTTTGCCCGATCATAAATTTGCGTAGTGGATTAATGGCTTTCTCTAAAAAAACTTGCTCATCTATTTGCTGTGCAATAAAAGGTTTGATAGCACCGTTGTTGATATCACTAAAGGTTGGCTGC
Source organism: uncultured Candidatus Melainabacteria bacterium (assembly GCA_963922625.1). GTDB lineage: Bacteria > Cyanobacteriota > Vampirovibrionia > LMEP-6097 > LMEP-6097 > CAWUIS01. The sequence continues at coordinate 9,610 of CAWUIS010000036.1, forward strand.
ATGACAATGAAAGTTAGGATCAAGGCTAGCCCAACCAGGATTTGAGTTGGTGGTAGCTGACCTACTCCAAGTGCGGTTCTCAACATACCAAAAACAATAATAAATCTGACAAAACAGGTGGTCATCAATAAAATTGAAGGTGCAACGCTTAAAATGGTCAGCAATATCAAAAGCTGTAAGCCCATGGGTACACCGGTAATGCCGGTATCGTTGTTTAGATCCAAAGATATCATTGGCGCAGCTTTAACTGCACTGGTGCAAAGAAACGAAAAAAGAACGGCAAGTAAGCGCATCTATCCAATTGACAAGACGCCTTATAATCGAAATTGTTGCCAGAAAAACGAATCTTTCGGCTATACGAAGAATTCAAGTCAACATAGACTATAATGACTCTGTGATCGAAGATAAGACAGAAGCCTTAATCCAAACTTTACGCCAGCAAGGCTACCGTATTACTCCACAGCGCGAAACAATTCTTCGTATTTTTCAAGATGCTGGTGATAAGCACTTGAGTGCTGAAGACGTTTTTGAACTACTCAAGTCCGGTGATGAGAAAACATCCCTTGCAACCACTTACAGAACTTTACGAATGCTAGTCAAAATGAATATTTTACGCGAGTTGGATTTTGCTGAGACTCACAAGCACTATGAATTAAATGATCCTGATGAGCCGCCTCATCACCATATAATTTGTTTAAATTGTAATCACACCATTGAATTTGAAGATGATCGTATCAACGAACTAGGAAAAGAGATTGCTGCAAAATATAATGTTGAGATAGCAGATATGCAGTTTCAGATCTTTGCTAATTGTCCTGATCATTTAAAGAATTCAGATGACCGTAAACACAGGCAATAACTATCTTAGATATACTCCTCTAGTTTTCTTGCTATCTCTGTTGCTGTTATTGGGCGTGCAAACTGCTAATGCCAAAATTCCAAAAAACTTACTAAAAAGACATCAATGGCAGCTAGTTTTTGAAGATAATTTTGATCACTTTGATACTAAAATTTGGAACAAAAATCCACTAAGACCTGGTCCTATTGGCACGGGGCTTAACGATTATAAGCCTCAAAATGTTTCAGTATTCAAGGGCAATGCAATTCTGCTTACAGACATGGCAGATGAGACTTCTCCAGCTGGATCGAACACTGATTGGAAGTACGATTCAGGCATACTACATAGCTATGGCAAATATACTTTTAAGTATGGATATATAGAAGCAAGAATGAAGCTTCCCAGCAGCAAGGGCTTAGCCCCAGCTTTTTGGTTGTTACCCGACAGAGATGGTACTGGTGCTATGACTAGAATCAAAGTTGCTGGAAGAAGATCTACTTACATAGAAAATGGCAGCACAGGTTTTACCGGCAAAGGCATGGAGATTGATATTATGGAGCATCCAACAATCTGGAAAAGCAATAAGTTTCATCAAGCTTGTCACTGGGATGGCTATAAAGAAGATCTGAAATCCAAAACTCACAGAAAAAAAGTGAAGAAAAAGGCTGCTGGTGAGTTTAGAAGATTTGGTTTGTATTGGCAAGAAAATAAGCTTGAGTGGTATATCGATGGCAAGAGAGTTTATCGATGGAAAAATAAAAGAATCGCCGATGTGCCTATGTTTATAATCTTCAGTACTGCTGTTGGTGGCTGGGCTGGTGAGGATATTGGTGAATTACCGGGTAAAACTGTGATTGATTATGTCAGAGTTT
>CAWUIS010000037.1:0-11186 GCA_963922625.1 uncultured Candidatus Melainabacteria bacterium
CTTTAGGATTTAAAGCTTTGACCATCTTCTTAACTTGTAGTCTATCTTCTTCATTAATCAAATCAATTTTGTTAATTATAATGACATTGGCAAATTCAATCTGTGAAATCAAAAGATCCACGATAGTTCTTTCATCTTCCTCATCTCTCTCTATTGATCTAGTATTCAAAAAGTCTTCAGAGCCATAATCATTTAAAAAATTACAGGCATCAACAACAGTCGCCATTGTATCTATGCTAGAAATTTGATGCAATGCAAATCCTTCTTCATCTTCAAAACTGAAAGTTTCTGCCACAGGCATGGGCTCAGAGATTCCAGTTGATTCAATAACAAGATAGTCAAAGGCACCTTGAGCTGCTAGTTTCTTGATCTCAAGTAAAAGATCTTCTCGTAAAGTACAGCAAATACAACCATTTGACATTTCAACAAGTTTTTCATCAGTTCGGCTTAAATTTGACTCTTGATTTACCAAACCAGCATCGATATTAACTTCGCTCATGTCATTAACAATGACTGCCACTTTCAAACCTTCTCTATTATTGAGTATGTGGTTAAGAAGAGTAGTTTTACCAGCACCCAGAAAACCTGAAAGAACGGTAACAGGAAGCTTGTTTGATGTTTCTAAATTCATATTTTAATCCTATTGAATTTTAATAGATTAGTGGGTCTTAAATCAATAGTCGAGTCCAAACCAGCGCAGCTGCTCCGCCTAGAACACCGGAACAAGCAAGCAGGTATAGTTGAAGACTAAGGTTGCCATTGCCTTCATCAGTTGGAGTTGTTCCCATATATTTACGGCTATACTCAAGTATTTCGTGAATGTCTGAAGTGTTAGCGCTCTTAGTTTTTTCTGCGTTTTGAAAACGACTCTTAACTTCTTTCTTTACATCGTCAAGGTCTATAGGTTTGTATATTGACCTGCAGATATAAACGCCATCCTCATTTTTTTTAACCAGAATCAGGCTATTCATTTCTAAATACTCTAGAATTTTTTCTTCTGAAGTGCTTAGCTTAAATTTCAGCGCAAGAAGATCGTCATCTTTGGCAAGTATAGGCAAAGACAATGCATAGAAGGTTAATAACATTAAGGTTGTTTTATAAGAAGACATCCCTGTATTAATATATTTGCCGCAATATAAACGCAGGTATTATGAAATTAATTTAATCAACCTGAATATTGAGCCAATTACCCTTGTACCAATGGTTTCTTAGCAAAAAGCTTTGAATCAAATGCAAGCAAACTTGCAATGCAATAATTTCAAACAAAGACCACTGAAGCCAAAAGAGAAAAACATACACAAGAGGAATAAAAATTAGCCACTGCCCAACAAAAGAGACAATATTGACAAACTTGGTATCACCGAGTCCTTTTAGTGCATCTAAATAGATAAAGCCAATCATCTCAAATGCTAGGCTCAAACCCATAAGGCGCAGAGCATCACGTGAAACTTCAATGACCTGAATATCATCGGTGAAGATTTGCATAATAAAGCTTGGAAAAAAGAAACAAGGCAGAGCAAAAAACAGAAAAACAGCCAAAGCAACTTTATTAATATCTGCAGACCAGTTCATAGCCTCTTCTTTATTACCAGCACCAAGAGCCTGACCAGCAAGAGTAGCTAAAGTTATACCAAAACCAACCGCAGGTAGCATAGTGACTAGAAATATACTCATTAATATATTCATTCCAGCCAGCTCTTCTGTACTAGACTTACCAATCAAAGAGAAGACAGCAACCGTATTTGTCATGGTAATAAAAAGTTCAAAGCCAGCAGGTATAGAAATTTTTGTTAGCGCCCAAATCCTTTTAGAACTAGGAAATTCTTTCAAAAAACCATTTTGCCTCGTTTTTTGAAAAGCCACTAAAAAATAAATAAGGCTACCAAAGACAATAGATACAGCAGTAGCGATAGCTGCACCTTGAGCTTCCAGTTTAGGAAAGCCAAATTTGCCAAAAATTAAACAATAATTCAAAACAATATTTATTGCATGCATCGTAAACAAAGTCTTCATATAGACTTTGGGCATATCGACAGCATTCCAGTAACCGCGAAAAGCAAAATTTAAAACCACAAAAAAAGTTGCACTAACACGAATCAAAAAATAATCTTGAGCAATAAAGCGAACTTTCTCGCCCTCACAAATAGCGCGAAAAAGTGGATCAGCAAAAACAAAAGCTATAACAACAATGATCAATGCAAAAATAAAGCTGTAAATCATTGCAGTATTTAAAGGAAAAGCTGTTTCAGAAATTTTGCCTTCTCCTTTTTTCCTGGCAGCAATCGCTTGTACAGCAGAAGTGACCCCAAGAGCTGGAGAAAAAAACAAAAAAATCACCATCCCAGATATACCAACACCGGCAAGAGCATTAGCACCGAGCCTGCCAACCATTGCAGTATCAATTAGATTTAAAACATTTTGTGAAACCATGCCAGCAATAATCGGCATAGCAAGCTCAACTATCCTATTAAACTTACTTTTTTCAACCAATAAGCTTTGCATGCATTGCTTAGTTTACTACGCCAAGAGAAGTCAGCCTTTTGGCAAGGGCAGTTGAGCTTAGCCATGCTGCTTGGATATCATCACCACAAAGCCAATCACCACAAATCGCAAATTTATTTTGCTCATCAATAATGAAGTCTTTACCAAAAGGCTCTAAAGTTCTTCCATAAAGCCAGCGGTGAACAGCAAGATAAAGAGGCCTTTCATCTTTGAAACCAGTTTGTTTTTCAAGTTCAGCCAGCATCGCTTCTTGCACCCAACTGCGATCAGCCTCTGCATGCTCTAAAGTCCATTTAAAATTACTATGCATGATGATTTGTGTTGGGCTGGTAGTTCTACCTGGCTTACGGTTCAAAACACCAATCCAATTCAACAAAGAATCTTGAATATTTGAAGACTCAAAATCTCTTGTAAAGTCTTTCTCTGAAACCAGCATTGTGGCAAAATGTGCTTTCATTTCTATATTTTTAAGCTCATGACTAAGCGCATAATTATGAAAAATATCAGCAGCTTGTTTTGGTGGTGCTGTCGATACAATCCAGTCAAAAAGACCCAAAGAGTTTGAATCAAGATCAAAAAGCTCCAACTTTTCATCTCTTTTTTGTGTCTCTTTGATATGAACCTGATAGTGAGCGTCGATATCCTGCACCAAATATTTACAAATAGCATTCATTGCTGGCACAGCAACATTAGTATCACCATGTTTCACTACCACACCTAAGTCAATCAAGCCATCTATAAATTCTTGAAACTGAGGATTAGAGACATCTATATATTGAGCGCCGTGGTCTAGTCTTAGAGTTTGAGTGCCATCTTTTATATTGGCTCGCCTTGAAGAAGTCCGGCCTCCAGGTCCACGAGCTTTTTCAAAAATACTAACCTGAAAACCTTCTTTTTTAAGTAAGCTCGCAAGATTCGTGCCAGCAATACCAGCTCCAATAACAGCAATTTTAGATGACATCTTCAAGCACCTCTTTTAATGAATCTAATTTTTCAGGAGAGCTTGGTCCTTGATTGCGCCATAAAATATCTCCAGCTCTATTTACAAGCATTGTGACTATTTCTTGCTCCGATTCAATTGCTAGGCGTTTTTTAAAGCTCTCTTTTTCTAAGTAAAAAGTCACTGTTCTTTCTCTTTGTTTTTTATCGTTGATACCATAACGCATACCATTATTAATATTGAAGCGAATAAACATATTCATTTTTTTGATTGTTGGCAATTCATAGAAAGCTAGTTTTTCTTGCAGATCTGTTGAAGATTCAAGCAGCTTTTGATAGGACTCTATCCAAGTATTTATATTGGCTTGCTGCTTGCGCTTAAAGGCAATAACAAGCAGGTTCAAATCTTTATCAAAGTCGGCAGGTAATCTTTGTTCTTTACCTTCAAGATTTGATCCTAACAGCTCCGGGAAAATATGCCGTGGTCCTTCATTTACATGCTCACGCATCATTGGACCAGGACCAATTGGAAAAATAGCAGCAGTGGCAGGTGCTAGAAAAAATATACAAAGAAGTAAGGACAATAACTTGGAGTCTATCTTGGTCATGATTTGATATTATAGTCGGCGTGCTGCCAAATTTTAACCAAAATGTTATTGCTGTTGTTTGGGATTTTGATAAAACCCTCATTCCTTACTATATGCAAAAGCCTCTTTTTGAAAATTACAATATAGATGAAAAGACTTTTTGGTCTGAAGTAAATCAACTACCGGCTCTTTACCGAGAGCAAGGTATCAGTATGAATTCAGACAATGCTTACCTCAATCACATCATCACTTACACCAAACAAGGTTATTTCCCAGAGCTTTCTAACCGTAAACTACAAGAGCTTGGAGCTAAGCTAGAGTTTTTCCCAGGCTTACCTGAGTTTTTCATTAACTGCAAAGAGATCATAGAAGCTCAAGAAGCCTATCAAAGATTTGATCTCAAAGTTGAACACTACGTAGTCAGCACCGGGCTTACAGAAATGATCAGAGGTTCAAAAATAAACCAATACGTCAATGGTATTTGGGGCTGTGAATTTGTAGAAATACCTTTTATCCCACAAAGTGGTCAGCTCAGACCTTGCGCTGAGACTAAAGCTGAGATCAACAGCATCGCTTATCAAATTGATAACACCACCAAAACTCGTGCTCTCTTTGAAATAAATAAAGGGGTAAATGTCCACCCCGAAGATATCAGCGTCAATCAAGCCATGCAAGAGCACGATAGACGTGTACCTTTTTCTAATATGATTTTTGTTGCCGATGGTCCTAGTGATATTCCGGCTTTTTCTGTTGTGCAAAAAAATCAAGGCAAAACCTTTGCTGTTTACAACAAAGACAATATGAAATCTTTCAAGCAAGCTAAAAACCTACTTGATGATGGACGCGTGGATATGTTTGGTGAAGCGGATTACAGACCAGGGACCACTACATTTCTGTGGCTCACAGAACAAATCACCAGCATCGCAGACAATATTGTTGCTCGCAAAAAATCTAAACTGAGAGAAGCCCGTGAAACTGTACCAAGTCATATTAACTAGCTTCTTTGCCATAACGCTCTTGAGCTCTTGCTCTAAACAAGAGAAAATAGAAGTGTGTATGATGAATAAAACCTATGAAGAAATTAGCTTTGATCAGCTCAGTGATGTTGAGCGCAGCTTAATTAATGCAGCAACGGAGGTCATGCAATACTCGCATAACCCTTACTCAAAATTTCATGTTGGAGCTGCTCTTTTAACAGAGTCTGGCAAAATCATCAGCGGTACTAATTATGAAAACGCTGCCTATGGCTCAACTATCTGCGCTGAAAGGGCTGCGATATTAAAAGCTAATGCTGAAGGGCATAGAGACTTAAAAATGATTGCCATTATTGGTAAAGGCAAAGATTTTGACAGCCCAGAGCCCATAGCCCCTTGTGGTGCTTGCCGACAGGTGATTTTTGAAGCCTCTCAACTTGGAGATTATGATATCGATGTAATCATGTCCAACACAAAACAAACTAAGATTTTCAAATCTAAAATTTCACGTTTATTGCCACTCGCTTTTGGACCCAAGGATTTATCTTACTAAAATATTAAATAAACAGTCAATACTTAAACTAATCTTCCCAATATGCTAGAATTTTCCCCCTGGAAATAAATTATGCCAATTACAAGTGAACAAAAAGCAGAATTAATCGCAAGCTACGGTGACCACCCTAAAGACACCGGTAAAGCAGAAGTACAAATTGCCATTTTGACTCACGATATCAATGAGCTTACCGAGCACCTTAAACAAAACAAAAAAGACGCTCACTCAAAAAGAGGTCTTTACATGAAAGTTGGTAAGCGTAAAAAGCTTCTTAAGTATCTTAAGAACAAAGATATTAACCGCTACAGAGACCTTCTACCTAAGCTAAATCTTCGTAAGTAAAGTTATTCTTTTTGCTTAATAAAATGTTGTCTTAAACTGCTTACAGCATTTGGACCTAATATTTGTTCACAAAGCCCAGTTATTTCAAGAATAATTTTAGGTCCTAAGAGGTATAGAGCACGCTGAAGATCTTCATCTTCATCCACATCTTCTTCAAGGGCATTTTGAAATTCAACTTCCAATTTTTCTTTGAAATCCATTATCTCATCAACAAATTGATCAAATAGATCTTCTTGCATTGGAAAAACACCCTTCACTGCTGCTAAGAGTTCATCTACTAAATTTTTCATTGGATTCTCTCTTGCAATTTCTCCTTCATTAAGGCTTTTAATGAAACAGTCAAGAAACTTGGCAGAACTCTCAAAAAGATCATAATCACTCTCTTCAGTTGTAGCGGAAGTAGCGATTAAATCGTATTGAACCATTTTTGTAAGCCAAGCTAGAAATTTATTCTTATTCTCAGATTTAGATAGGTCTGCACGCACTTTTATAGAACGCCCTTCCTCATCAATAAAGCCTCCACTACAAAACATTAAGTCCTCAAGGCTTTCCTGAAATGAAGCTAAATTAGTCCAATCATAAGAAAAATTCACTTCACGTGGTGGCTCAGATACTTCCAAAGAAGCTTCATTATCAGAGGACTGAATCGTGAATAACTCTTTATCCTTTTTATCTTGCTTTACATGCAAGTGAAAAAATCCTCTGTCATGTAATTCCTGGTGATTCTCCTCAAATTTATTTAAATCCCGATCGCAAGTGATCTTATTTTCAGGTTTATCTATGATCTCTCTAGCATTAAATTCTGGAGTTTGATGTGGATCAAATTTAAGCTCTATATGTTCTTTTGCCTCAGTACCTTCATCGCTATAATCAATAAAAACATCCAATGCATTAGTATCACTGTCACCACCGGTACTTGAACGAACTATTCTATTATTACCCCCATGATTTCCACCGCAACCATAGCTACTAACAAAAGCCATAAACACAATTCTACATAAGTGTTATTGATTTTTGATTCAGAACAGAGATATTTCAATAATCATTTTCGATTACGCAACAACTGTCTAATATAAGTTAAGATGTAAGCTTGTAATTTAGTACATTCAATAAAAAATAAAAGAAGAAAATACATATGTTTGAAGAAAAAGAAATCAAATTTGAGATTGGCGGAAAAGAAGTAAAAGTAACAACTGGTAAATTAGCAAAACAGACCAATGGTTCTGTGCTTATCAGCTCTGGAGAAACAGTTTTATTAGTAACAGTGACAGCATCAGAAGAACCTAGAGAGGGCATAGATTTTTTCCCTTTAATGGTTGATTTTGAAGAAAAATTATACTCAGTAGGAAGAATTCCAGGTAGCTACAACAGACGTGAAGGAAAAGCTTCTGATAAAGCGGTTTTGATTTCAAGATTAATCGATCGTCCAGTTCGCCCGCTATTTAAAGAAGGCTACAGAAACGATGTTGGTATCAATATCATCACTTTGAGTGTTGATGAAAACGTACCTCCAGACACAATTGCTATGTTAGGTGCAGGCTTTGCCCTTGAGTTAGCTGGTTTACCAATGGATGGTCCTATTGGTGCCGTGAGAGTGTCTATTAATGCTGATGATGAATTTGAACTTAACCCTTCTGAAGAAGATCAATTAGCTTCTGACTTGGACATTGTTGTTGCTGGTACCAAAGATTCAATTATGATGGTTGAAGCTGGCGCAAACTTTGTTGAAGACTCAAGAGTAGTTGATGCCATTGAATTTGCACAACAAGCAATCAAAGCTCAAGTAGAGAAAATCGAAGAATTTGCACAAATGGTTGGTGTTGAGAATATCGAATTCACACCAGCTGAGCCTAACTCTGAATTGATGCAAATCATCGCAGACAAAGCAACTGAAGACTTGAAAGCTTCTATGATTAATGCAACTAAAGCAAGCCGCCGTGCTCTTGTCAAGCAAGCAACTGAAAAAGTCAAAGCTGCTATTGATGAGCTTGGTGAAGAATCTGAACTGGCTGCATATTTATCAGAAAACCCAAATGCACTTTCTGAGATGATGAAAAAGCATGAGAAAAAACTTCTCAGAGCCAAAATCACCAGCGAGCAAGTGCGTGCTGATGGTAGAACACCAACAGATGTCAGACCACTATTTATTGAGACTGGTAAAATCCCTCGTGTTCACGGTGATGGATTATTTACTCGTGGTGATACACAAGTACTTGGTTTGGTTAGCTTGGGCACCGAGCGTATGGCAAGAGCTTTGGATGGCATCGACTCAGAAACTGAAAAGTTCTATATGCATAACTACAACTTCCCAGCTTGGTCAGTTGGTGAAGTGCGTCCAAACCGTGGACCAGGTAGAAGAGAAATTGGACACGGTGCTCTTGCTGAAAGAGCAATTATTCCTGCTCTACCGGATAGAGAAGGCTTCCCTTATGCAATTCGTGTTGTTTCTGAGATTCTAGAATCAGCAGGATCTACTTCAATGGGAGCAACTTGCGCTTCTTCTTTATCACTTTTTGATGCTGGAGTTCCGATGAAGTCTGCTGTTGCTGGTGTTGCAATGGGCTTGATTTCTGAACCAGAAAAAATCACTGTGCTTACTGATATTCATGAGCTTGAGGATTTCCTTGGAGACATGGACTTTAAAGTCGCTGGTAATGCTGATGGTATTTCAGCTTTACAAATGGATATCAAAATCAAAGGTATCTCTATTGAGACTTTAAGAAGAGCAATTGCTCAAGCTAAAGATGGTCGTATGCATATTTTGAATGCGATGAACGAAGTAATCTCTAAGCCAAACGAAACACTTCGCTCTACTGCTCCTCAAGTGACTTCAGTGCGTGTTGAACAAGACAAAATCGGTGCTGTCATTGGTCCTTCTGGTAAAAACATCAAGTGGATTATTGAAGAAACAGGTGCTGATATCGATATCAACGATGACGGTAAGGTTAATATTTTCTCTAATGACCTTGAGTCTGCTGAGCTTGCTAAAAAATATGTCATGGCTTCAGCTAATGGTCCTCAAGCCGGTGAGACTTGGGAAGGCGAGGCTGTCAAAATACTTGAAGGTGTTGGTGTCATTGTTGAGTTGTTTGCTGGACACTCTGGTCTGGTTCATATCTCTCAAATATCACATGAGAAAGTAAAAGACGTTGAAGACTATGTCAAAAAAGGCGATAAAGTCAAGGTCAAAGTTCAAGGCACTGACTTTAAAGGCAGAATCTCACTTTCAATGAAGGTTTTAGAGGAAAATCCTAAAGCTGACGAAGAAAAAGAAGAGCAAGCTGAAGAGCCTGTTGAAGCATAGTGAAAAAAAGAGGCATCTTGAAAATTATTCCAGGATGCCTCATAATTTTTTTTGTAGCTATTTATTAAAGCTTTGATTTAGCTTTTTTAAGTCTTTTAGTAAGAGCTTTTTGCAGTTCAGCCTCACTTATTTGACCATCGCCATTAGTGTCAGCAGATTCAAATGACTCCATTCCTGCTGCTTGAAATTCTTCTTGGCTAACAAAGCCATCACCATCAGTATCAAATTGTAGGTATAAAGCAGATGCACAAGCTTTAGCTTCATCCTTGGTGTCAATAATATTATTAGCATTTTGATCGATCGCCTCGTCTTCAAGCTCATTACAAGTAACTAAAACAGCTGCGTTGATCTTTTGAAAAGTTGTTTTTATTTGTTGCTTGAGTGCGTCGAACTCTTCTTCACTTACAATACCATCATCATTGGTATCAGCAGCTTCCATAAATGCAGCATTGGCATCAGCTTTTAATTGCTTAGCCTTTTTTCTTATCTCATTTTTTACTTTCCCAGCTTTCTCTTGAGCATTAGACTTTGCAGATTCGATTTCATCTGTGCTAACAATCCCATCACCGTCAGTATCAAATTTATTAAAAAGATTCACTCCTCTTGCTTGTGAAGCAAGTGCAGTAAAAAAGACTAAAAACAAAAGTGTGTATTTCATTCTGATTTTATACCATATTTTTCTTATTAAGAGCGTGTCGCCATACGTAATACACAAAGCGAAGGTTTTAATATTTGATGAGTCCCGGTGCATTTATTCCAGATCTTTATATTTCATTGGTAAAATACAGGGTTTGACAAGGCTTAGTTAAAAGTCACGTTATTAATAGCGGCTAAGTCTGCTTTCTTCCTCCCAATATTGAATGGATTAATGATTCTTCCAGTCTTTGAAGATATGAAGCCTTTACGGCAGATCGCATCCCAAATCTTTGCAAGCGCGGCATCCATAACAATTAATTTCTTGAAATGCGATTCTGTTGTTATAAAGTCAGGGTTATCAATTTTTTCTATCAGTTTAGTCTGTAAGTTCTGTAATTTAGCGAATAATTTAGTCAAATTTTCTCTTGTTAGACTAGATTTTTTTTCAAGAAGATGAACCAGAGTAGAAACAAATTTCTTTAGATTATTTTGCCCGAAATTAATAAAAGCCCTTTCCACTATGTCATAAACTCCAGCTTTCGTCACCTCGGCATCTAAGTGTCCATTAGAATTAACTTTTTCAGGGATAAGGTCAGAATCCGCAGTATCTCTAAGATCACTCAATACAGGAAAACATCTATTATTAATAAGCTCCTTTAATTCATTGATTTTCTTAGTATAAGAAAAAATTAGTTTATCTATAAGCTTTTTTGGATCTGTAATATTTTCGACACTGTTATAATCTTCATTAGATAAAAGCGTGTAATACAGATGCTCTTTTGAATTTATACTAAGGTTATTAGGTTTTAATGCCAAAAGCGCATATCCAATATCTTTATCTTGAAGATACGCTTTGAAAGGGTTGTGAATTAGCATTTCACTTTCATTATTTGACAAGCTCAGAACGCTTTTTTGAAACTTATTTAGTTGTTCTAAAGTTGTTTGCAGCTGTTCTAAGTTCAATAGTAATAAATTGCCAAACTCTTCAATTGACTGCCCATTATTCTGATTGAGATTATCAAGAAGACCTGAGTCCCAATCAGAGAGTTTATTACAAGTATCCTGCAGAACGTTAAGATGTTTAGAGAATTCAGAAAAATCTACAATATGCAATAAAGCCTTGCTAGAGTCCAGCGTGCTGTCATCTTTAATATGACTCTTCTGAATCATTTGATTTAAACCATCTTCCCTAAATAATAATCCTGCTTTCTTCAAAAATTCGTTATTAGTATTTGTGCAATAAAAATCTTTAATAGAAAAAGCTTTACAAAAATCAAGCCCCTGCGAAAAAACTTCTAAGGAATTTATCAATGGTTCAATAAATGGAGTTCTGGATATACTTAATTCTT
>CAWUIS010000038.1:0-11107 GCA_963922625.1 uncultured Candidatus Melainabacteria bacterium
ACAATTTGTAGCTTAACTTTGCCGCAAACCTGTCCGAACAAGTAGGACCAGCTCTTACGTTAAGAAAAAGCATCTTCAATTAATTCAAGTTCTTCCAAAATCATGGCGCAAATATGTTCAAAATGCTTTTTGAATGTCTTGTGCTCTTTGAGAACATTTTTCTCTAATTCTCTAGCTTCTGTGCCATTTGAGTGCCCTTTTACCTTAGTCCGGATTAACTGGCTTGTTCTTAATCCTCCGAGCCCATTATAATTGTCTTCCTGCCTGATTAATTTCTCTAATAAAGAAATACTTCCTTCTGCCTTATCATACGAGATGCTTTTTCTATCTAGTTCTAATCGAATAGGTTTTACCTTAAAGCCTTCAATAATTAATTTTGACAGCCCCATAAACGCTTCTGCCCATTCATCTTTGTTTGAAGTTATAGGAAGATTGACTTGCTTTAGAAGGTCATCTTCTTTTAAAGACCACCACAGCACTTCTTTTTGGTGCCACTCGTTCATCTTTCGCAAAACTCGGCTAAGAGGGCTAATAATATCAGTAAATTCCCCTCTGAAATCGGTAGTGATTGCTCTTTCAGATATACCTGCCTTAGGTTCCTCGTTAAATGATGCCCAGTATTGTTGTTCTGAGTATGGAAGATTTCTTAAGTAGCAGATATAGGCATGAACTTGCCCAGCCTCGTTAATGTCGTACGCTCTTAAATGCCAAGAGGCACGGCAAGAGATTTCACGTTCATCAATCGTATATTTGTCACGGTCAGCTTTGTACTTTAGCAAAACATCCGGCCTAAAGAAGGCGGGAGATAGTTCAAAAGGCAATGAGTTGTTTTCTGCTTGAAAGTAATTTGTTGTATCTTGCGGGTCCGTAGAAACTCTAGTGATTACCTCATTGCGCCAATCATAAATGATAAATTCTGCATATTCTTGAACTTCTTCTCCAAAAAAATTAGCCTTCTTTTGTTTGAACACATCTTCTCTAGCTCGACTAAGAGGAATTATCTGTCTTCCATTTGTATAGGCGGCATTACCATCAACTTTCTGCCTATAAAAAAAGTTTTCATCTTCTTCAATAGAGTTTTCAGGATTATCTGACCAACGAGAGAACGAGCCTCGTCTTAGTAAAGTAAAATCAAACCTTCGAATGATTGATGAATCTGTTGCCGCTAAATAATCTTCCAATGGCCCTTTTTTAAAAGACACCAATGTGACCTTCTTCTCTCGATCGTGCGTAGCAGATACAATCGGGTCTATATCCCCATTACGATCATATCTAACAAAGGCATCATGCTCAGGCCGCCAATGTATGCCCGTTAAATGGGTGTATTCTTGGTTGAGCTCAAAATAATCTCGATCATCCTTTGCACCCTCAAAAGTTCTAATAAAAACCATCTGAGTGATGCCATCCGAAGCATCAGAAAACCTTGAGCTATCGCCTCGCTCTACCCAAACATCTTCCCTTCCACCACCATAAACATAACTCGCAGCAGAATCGTAGGGAGCACCATCCCAATCCAAAAGGTCTTCTTTATCTATACTGGACAAAACATTGTTGGAGATCACGGCTGAATGCACAAAAGTATATTCTCCTGAAGCAAACATTATGATTTCATCAGAGTTTGCATTGTGAAGAAGAAGGTCTAAATGAGCACGAGCTTTAATCCACTCTGAAAACTCTTCAGGGTTCTCTGGCGGAGTATCCAATTTTGCGATCAGATCAATTAACTTTTTATGTTCGTAGCTAGACAATTTTTTAGACCTTTGAGTTATCACCTTTACTAGAAAGCTTGCTACTGACTTTCTCTTCTTCAATAAGAGGCTTTATCCAATCCTGCAAATCTTCAAGAGCGTTAAACCTTGGGAAGTGATTATCTGCCCAAGGGCTTTGCTGAAGTGTTGCCATGGCAAACGCATCACAACTACGGCGTGGATGAATAAAAAGAGAAGTATTCCAGATACTATCACCAACAGACATTGACCAGGCTTCAAAATCTTTCCAGTTTTTCCGTACCTCATCTTCAGTTTTAATATCAATAATGTGCATTGCGCCGAGGCTTTTGGTGGTATTTTTCTTCCAAACCTCAAGCATCAGTTGTTTGGCTTCAACATCAGTAACCGGCGCGCTATATCCAAAAACTGTAACTAAATAAGCATGTTGAATATGCCAGCGAAGTTCTTGCCATTCGCTGTGAATGAACTCATTTGTTTGATAATCCTTCTGTTTTACAGGATATAGAAGTTTGGTTGGTTGTAGAAGCTCTCCACATTGATTACATCTCATTCCATTCAAAAACCCTTTGCACCTGTGAGCTTCACAGCAACCAACTGAGACATTCCCATGTAAAAAAACTATCTGTGGCATGTTTTGAGTGAGATGCATGTTACGCTGAAAAGCCTGGGCCAAAAATGGGTCCCAGTTAAAGGTTGCAATGATGTCTTTCTCTCTCAAAGACAAAACCAAGTAATCATAGAGCGTAGGCCCATCTGGTAATTCCAACTCTGAGAAATAGCCGTATATGCTTTTCTCAATCTCTAACAATAACTGTTCATTTGTGCTCTTAGATACTAAATCATCATAGAATGCTTCAAAGTTATCGCCCTGGTATTCCAGCCCAAATTTATCTAGCAGGGGCTGCAAACCAACCACCTCAACAATGTTGTTCATTAAAGGAAGAATTCTGCCATGTTTATCGCCATTAGGCATTGCTGCTAAGCTTGCGCCAGCCCCTAAAATCACAACATGAGGAGACTCGTTACGTTCATTCTTTGCGTCTAGTTGAGGTAATGTGGACTGGGTCATGATTTTCTTTATTGCTTGGCTTTACCCTGTGTTTTTTCTAGAAGCTCCTTTGAATAAGCAGGATAACTGTGAACATACCTGGCGAAAGGATGAGATAAGCACGAACCTTTGGATACCCATTCTTCAATGTCCCAACCAGCCTCAATTAATTCCGAGGCCGCAAAGATAAACTCCAAAGTGTCTGTGAAAAAGATGCTGAAGTGTGAGCGATCTTCTGCTGTAAGCTTTTCTTTTTTAGATGCGCCATGAACATAAAAATTACGACAATTTATTGTCTGGTCTATAACTAGATCAAGTTCGGGAAACTTATCAATTTGATCTGTTATTAATTTAGCCCTGTTCTTCACTCTAGTTTTAAGGTTGTGGTTTCCAACTCTACCTAATGCCCCAAGAACCCCATCTCTTTCTTGAGTGCGTGGTACTTTATTTAAAGTTTCCCTACAAACTTCGATTGCTTTGCTTAATGCGGGGCACAGCTGTTTAGGAGAGCCTGTAGCATTGTCTGGAAGAATATCAAACATGTTGGCAGCTCCTACCAATCGATCAATCGTATAATTACTCTCATTTCTAAAAGATTGAATAAAACGGGCACGGCTTTCTTGTCTATCAGGCTGACTTTCTAGCCATTCTTTTAAAACAACAGAAAAGCTATCTGGCGAAATGCCTCCATTAACTAAAACATCAGCAGGATGTGGCTTTCTATCGCTTACATGTTCCCTGTAGTCGGGACGCATACTCCAATAAATTTCTAGACTGTCATGGTGTTCTTTGGTTTCTGCTGTTTCAACATATAATCTAGTTACGTTTTGCGGCTTTCCTAAAATAGTTTCTAAAAAACCCAACAAAACATAAAATTTATTCACTGCTTCCTCAAACTTATGAGGATGTTTAAACTCGATACTCACAGGGATATTGTTTTTCATACTGATGCCATCAGGTGATGGAAAAGACCACGTGGGACGGTGTGCGGCTGAAATTTTGCCCCAACATGTATCAGAACTAAAAATCTCATCTTTCCCTGTGTAATAGAAAACTTCAGGATAGTCTCCGACTTGGAAAGACCTTTCTCGCGTCTCTGAAATTTGTTCTAAAAGAGCTTTGCTATCGTAATCATCTTTTAATATCGTTCCAAAAGCATCAAAATCATGAAAAAGACTTGATGCATCTTCTATTACAAAGCTCAATGACAGTATTGTTTCTTGCTCTGGATCAAGATGACTATCCCCAAAAACAACGTAGTGAGGAAATATATTTGAGAAAAAATATCTTTCACCTGCTCGACTACCACTTCCTGGTGCCTCTGATGTGACACAATCAATTAATGATATTTTTTCTTTATCACTAAGAACGCCATATATGGATTTGCCGTTAACTTCGAGTAAATTAAAAAACTCTTTTGAGTGAAGCTCAAGGCTCGTACGTCCTCCATCTAAGCTAAGCTGCCCTGCTAGAACTGTTGGGCAAGATGGAATATCAAATTCACCAAATTTAGTACTGCCTTCGTATTGTTTCATTGAATTTGATATTTCAACCTTCTCTTTACAAAGGCAGGCTGTGTTCCTTCAAGAACATCAATAATCTTCTGATTTATTCTTGGGTTTTCTATGGCACCAGCTTCATAAGAAAACTTATAGTTATTGGCCTTTTCTAGTTGCACATAGATTACTTGCTCAGCATCTGCGCCCACAGCCAAATTAGGATTATGAGTGACTAGAATTACCTGCCTATTTTGCTTGGCCTTGCGGATACAGGTAGCCAAAACAGTAAAAATACTCTCGTTATCAAGATTGTCTTCGGGCTGATCTATAATGAGTGGGATATTGTCTCTATCAAGTTGAAGGTAGAAGACTAAAAGTAGAAGCCCTTTTTCCCCTGGTGATAATTCGTTTAAATTTTTCTTTCCTAATCGCAGCTCATATCTTGGGTGAAAATACCCTAGAGAAAATAAGAAATCGTATAGTTCTTTTACATCATTTACCTGCTCACTAACCGAGACTTCCTCACCTTCATAAAATTTAAGCTTCTCTATTGCCTTGTCGATAAAACTGTAGACTGAATTAAAATCGTTCCAATCCGTCAAAGAAATTAGTTTTTTCAGAACATTAATAGGTTCATTGCTTCCATGAAAAGAACCGCGTTTTGTTTTGTTGATATAACTTAAAAAAGATTCAGTAAAACTTCTTTCCAGAACAAACGAGGCTTTAATGTTTACAAAAAATCCCTCTGCTTGAACTGCGCTTAACTTGTCTTCTACACTTTTTTTGAGGTCTGCGTAAAAATCACGCACTTGTTTTTTACTATCGAATATCTTTTTAGCAATCTCTTTTCTCTTTACGTAAGCGTCCTCTAGCTTAGAAGAAAGTTCATCCTCAATATAAGAAATCTGCTTATCCAAGTATTTTATTGTTCCCTCTTTAGGCGCATCATCATTGCCTATCACCTCTTCTCGTTGAGATGTCCATTTCGCTAATTTATCAAGGTAAGTTTGATACTTGCGTTGTGGCGTTCCAAGCTTCTCTTTTAATTCTGTAATTTTTTCTTTTATATAGACATAAGCTTTCTTCAAGTCAGGAAGGCTTTCTAATTCTTCAAAATCAATATCATCAGAAAAAACAATTTCATTTTCCTGCTCTAACTTATTCAGCTCTGATTGAAGAGCCTCGATTTTTTCTGTGACAGGCTTGGTTTTAATTCCGACGTTAACAATGGCATCTATATCGAGCCCAAGCTCAATACATACGGCTCGAAGATTTTCTTTTTCTTCCTCAGCACGAACGCTTATTGCTGCAAGCTCCTGTTGAAGCGTAGTGAGTTTTTGCAGAGTTGTTTTTCTCTGCGCGATTAGCTCTGTTGTTTTTTTTCCTGCTTCTGCAACTTTGTTTATTTGCTCTGTTCTTGATGATATCTGTTGAGATAACTGCTTTTGTTCTTCATCTTCGCCATCAGGTTTGGGCACCTCAACTGGTTTAGTTTTATCTAAAGAAGTTAACTCATTTCGTTTAACCTTCAGCTGTTCTTCTACCTGCCGTTTAAAGAAAGGGTCTTTCTCTTTTTCAAGTTTAACAATCTCTATGTTCAGCTCTCTCAAGGCAGTTTTTAAAGAACTGATTTCTTGGGTGCTTTGTAGCGTCTTGAAATCTTGTAAATCTTTAAAATTAGTTTTACCCATTCGGTCCGTCTCTTCCACGTGAGAAAAAACGACATCTTCGATTTCTCGGCGAAATTCCTCGATTTCAATCTCGTTTGTAAGCTGTTCGAAGTAGTTTTGTGGTAAATACCTGACAGCTTCTGGTTTGCTGCGGTCAATGTTTTCACTGAGAATTTTTGAAGATTTAGTCGTGCTTTGCCATTCAAGGTCTGCCTTAAAGTTTTCGGCGTAACCATTTTGCTTAAATTTTTTATTTTTAGGATCATTTGTTAAAAAAGAAAAATAAGGCTCTTGCCTGCTTTCTCCTAACAGTCCCATGATATCAACTAAAGCGCTTTTCCCACTTCCTTTATTACCGATAATGGCTGTCAGCTCAGGATTGACAGGGATGTTTACGTCTTTAAACCACTGCCCATTACGTTCGTCGTAAGTTGATAGCTGGTTTATAGTTAAGCGTGAAATAAATTTAATGGCCTGTTGATTTTTCCTCATCTCTACAGGAGGTTCCGCGCCTATATAAACACGAGCATCAGGCTCGAAGCATATTTGCGTTAAACCTCTAAAAGTAAGGTCAGCCTTGATCCAGGTTGGAGGATAACTATTAACATTTCCTTCTAAACGATCTAAATCAGCAAAGGAGTGACAATCACTGCCTGATACAACAGGCTTTGGTTCTGATTTACCTTCTTCATAGCGATCTTCTCTTAAAAACCATTCTTTATTCTTCTGGTTCCCAAAGAACAGGCTCGCAAGATTGTCCATTGTATCAGAAGCTTTTACTTTTCTTGGAGATTCTTTGTCAGTGCTGCGAATTCCATCATTGTTAGCTGGAAAAGCTATGAGATATGGTTCATCGTCACCAAAAGTCTTTATTAAAGCTTCTTTTAGGGCCTTAATGTTTACAGAAGCCGATTCATAGTCTTTGGTTTCTTTTAGATCAGAACAATGAACTGTTGCACCAGCTTGAGTAGTTCCTAAAACTTCAAGCGTTGACAGAAACTTACGAATTTTTTCTTCAGAACATTTTTCTAAATCATTATCAAAAATCACATGCACATCTGGATTTTTATCATCCTTACTAATAGCCTCAGCAAAGCGTAGCTCTATATTGCAAAAAAACACCTTCTTAGTTTTTGGGTATTTTTCTTTGTACTTTTCGATCAACTTAAAATAGCTGTCGCAGCTGTAATAATCGGTTATGCCAAACGCCTGAACAGGAGAATTTTCTAACATTTCGATATATCTTTCCCATACGTCTTCATCCCCATCAGGAATATATCCGTCAGAAAGCTTAGTCTCTGGGGTGTGTATATGCAGGTCCCACCGTCTCCATTGAGAACCTTTCAGAAAACTGTCCATGCCTATATCTTCTATTTGTTTGTTTAAGCATATTAAATAGCATCATAAGAGGCAGATTTCATTGTAATTTCTGCCTTTTTACTCCAATATCCATCAAGATCGTTCATTTTGAACGGTCTGGGGCGTAGTAACCCCTCCTATGCGGCCCAAGACAGCATCGGGCCGTTATCAATGATGCTGCTTTCTCGACTTATGTCGGGGAGGCGGCGGAATACAATAGCGTTCGCGTGAATACGCTGCGCCGTTCATAGGACGGTTACTAACTCCCCGGCTCTAGAGAGAAATCTCAGAGCCGTTTTCACATACAGAAGGGAGTTTGAGATGATTGAAATTTTAAAAAACAAAGCCATTTACGAGAAAGCGGGGCAATGCCTTATACATGCATGGAGTGCCCTAATATACATCGCTATAACGATGACTCCCGTTGTTTTTTTTATCGATCATTTAGGCACTTCCGATTTAAATGAAGATAATCGTTTCACTATTTCTGATTTAGGTTTGTTGATCTTTCACCTATTTATGGCACCAGGTAATTTTTACACGGCAATGCTGGCATCAACACCGGTGGGACAATTTTTTGAAATATCTAACGGTGGAATTCTAGCCTTTTTTATCTCATTTGTTTTGTTCTCTCCCTTTTTTCTATGGCTATGGTCTCGGACCCACGAACATGGATTTCCCAAAGCGTTTTTACAGACATCTTTAGGTTTGTGTATCACCTTTTTCATAGCGGTACCGCTCTATTATTTATTATTTTGATAGATATATCCTTTTAAGGGTGCACTAAGAGTTTCATTAGGGCGCGATATTATTTCAGATACATGCAAACCCAGGCGCGAGAATTTTTCTAAATTGCGAAAATTACAGCATTATGCGCTGATACCAGCCTGGAAGATCAGGATAATGTGCATTTAGGAAACGCATGATTATAGCCCTGTCAGTTGGGCACATATCTTCATATGATAACTGTTTCAAGCGTTCGATCTTGTCTCTATAAGCCTTTCCGCTCCACCTATAAATAAATTCTTTTTGACAGTTCTTTGAATTTATGAGGTGTGGGGGCTTATAAGCACGTTCAATATGACCGCTTTTAACCAGACGCAACAGGGATGAGGTTGGTTTAATGTTCCTGCCCAGTCGATTGTTTAAGTGCCTTGTGATCGCTTGTGAACTATACCATTTCCTATGATTATCCACCAGCAATCGCATAATCGCTTCTTTAACAGATATAGGTTCTTTAGGTGCTTGCTGTGACATTCTAGAAAAAATCATCTACTGACATGGGTGACGCAAGTGACGCTGAATCGGCATCTTGAATACTGTTTTGTGGTAACAACTTAGCATGAATCATTCTCACGCCCTGTGCCCCGCGTGTTAGCGGAAAACCAGCCTTTTCAAGTCTATTTGAGAGGTTGTTATGGTTCAATTTTTTGGTTATGCCGTTGCTTTGAGCCCATGCTTGATATTCCATATAGACCTCTTTGGTGGGAATTTTATGGTCAGCACTAACAAGCAAGCATTCATCAGCAAATTGTTGAGCCTGGTCAGCCTCCTTTCGCCAGCGTTCTTTTGCTGTAAGGCATGAGGATGGTTCAGTAAACTTTCCCCGTTTTACAACCTCTTTATAGGCATTCAAACAGGTAAAAATAATGCCTGGAATCTCGACAATAAGTTTCTGTTTTAAATCAGGATCGGCATCTTTACCTTCAAAAAAGACACGATTAAATTCTACAACAAATGCGCGTCTAAAGAGGGCATTGGAAAAATCTCGTGTGTGTGGCAGATGGTTTGCACCGAACCAGCATGTAGAGAAGGGTTTGATATTAAATGGATGTCCATTTTTATGTTCAACGGTTGTGATTTCACCTGACACAATCGCCTTGGTTTCCGCATCAGCGATTACTTTACCTTCTGCAATTTCAGTGACCAGATTAGCTAATTTATCTTGCAAGAAAGCTCTTTGAAATTTGTTGGTAAATTCAGATGGCTGAACTGCTGCTGCATTGTCTGGCCCTACAATTTCCCTTGCCAAATCTAGTAGAACGCTCTTCCCATTGGCACCAGGTCCGACAAGAAGTATAAATTTTTCAAATTTGGTGTGATTTGTAAGTGTATAGCCAATGGTCTCTTTAATCAGTTTTTTCTTGTCACCTGCGTCACTATCAGGCTCAAAAACCTCATCAAGAAACTTCTCGAAGCGGGGACAAGGATCACTTTCCTCATAATTATGCGGAATAACCGTTGTTCTATATGAAGCTCGGTTATGGGGTTTTAAATTCCATTCTCCTTTAATCAGATGTAACTCCCCGTTTCGAAAGTTAATAGCATCAATATCTTTGTTCCACTCATGATCGGATGCAAAAACTTCAGTTTTAATCATTTCGGCAATCTCATTTACTTTACGGACTGCCACACCGATGCCTTTAAATTTCATCTGATTTTGGATGATTTGCTTTAAATGTCTGTCTGAAATCTTCTTCCAGTATCCTTTATCATCCCAATGCCAAGTCTGAGACTCGGTAACAAGCAGATTTTCTCTTCCAATCTCTTGTAAAATGTCCATCGAGATAGAAAAGTTTGTGTTTGATGGCTGCAAGTCTTGAATCTTAGTCATTTTGATTTCTTTCTTTTCTGTATTTCAATTCCAGAAATGCTATTAACGATTTGCTCGACTTCATCCTTTGACAATGGCGGAGAGCAACGGCTTTTATTTACGGCAAAGCACATTTCGAGAGTGAAGGGTCCACCCAAACCGTGAGCAATCAACTTCCCTGCAATTTTAGTGATGCTGTCATTTCGGCTACCTTCCTTAATGTCTCCTAATAAAGACAGCCAATCTGTGCTTTTCAGCTTGTCGGAATGAGACTTTTGATGAGTTAAAATACGCAAGAGAAAATCCGGCAATTCTGCAAGAGGTGCCTGACTATCTTTAAATTCATAAGTTTTTCCACTCTTATGGCGGGAAGGTGGAGCGATGATATAGCCACCATTGGCTCTGACATCTATATTCTCAGCAATTTTACCGACACTGTTTCTAATATCGATGCCATCGGGCATTTTATAATATAAGTGAAGCCCGCGGCCTGTTTGTACGGTCAATGTTTTTGGCAATAACGAATGTTTTTTTGTCAGGGCTTTCAAATTTTGCCGCCCTTTTTCTCCGTCAACATCAATGACTAAAAAGCCTGATATTTCACCCGTTACAACACCGATATTACAATGTGGTTTATTTTTAAACAGCTTATAGATTTCATCAGGGGACTTTGTCGCGTTTTTTAATCCGTTAGGTGTCCACGGATGCTTCCCTGGCTTATCACATTTTGAATTTTCGCAGGTGCATCTACCTCTATCATTTATGCCATGGACGGAAAAAACGGCCCAATTAGAATTCTGAGCATAATTTAAGGCATCTTCGAGGATTTTATCATGCATGACGTGCCTCCACAGCCTTCTCAATCCACTCATGAATTTCAACAAGGCTCCAGCGCGAACATTTTGAACTAATCTTAATCGGGCCTGGGAACGTACCTTCAGAAATTCTTACGTATATTGCAGACTTCTTTAGACCGACTAAGTCAGATACCTCTCTGAGAGTAATAAATTTTGTCATGATTGTGTCCTTCGTAAGGTGTTAAGAAACGGCACGAGCCGTTGTTGACCTTCAAAGAAAAACACAGAAAAATTTGGCACCCTATTTTGGCAAATCTGGCACGGATAAAAAGTCGCCCTATTTCATAGAGTATTGTTTATAGAACCCTCTGCAAAAACGGATGATATTTGATTTGTAGCGGCACTCATGCC
>CAWUIS010000039.1:0-11062 GCA_963922625.1 uncultured Candidatus Melainabacteria bacterium
GTTCGCTTTTCAGGATATAAAAAAAAATAGCTTCTTGTCTGTACTAGGCGCAGCAGTTCTCTACCTTAAAGAAGCTCTTGCTGATATTTTTACTGGCAGAATACAAAAAGAACAATTTATATCTCGTTTGGTTTTTATTGGCTATGAATGCTTGCCTATGATTATTTTACTGACTTCGCTTGCAACAATGATTTTGACGGTGAATACTGCTCTTGAACTCAATAGCCGTGGTGGTAGAGATTTGATTGGCTCTTTGGTTTCACTGGCGGCAATGAGAGAAATTGTGCCTATCTTTATCGGTTTTGCTATTGCAGCTCGCTGTGGTACGGCTCTAACAGCTGAAGTTTCTACCATGAAGGTGACCGAACAGATTGATGCTCTAAGGGTTTTGAAGGTGAGACCTGTATATTTTTTGCTTTCACCAAGCTTACTTGCAGTCTTGATCTTGGTACCATTTTTATTAGCTATAGCTTCTGTAATCTCTACTCTGTCTGGCATGATACTTTCTAAGTATCTTGTTAATCTAGAATTTGCTAGATTTCTTGAGTCCGTGTGGTCAGTGGTTTCTTTGCAAGAGTATTTTTTGCCACTTTTGAAAGCTGAGATTTTTTCTCTTTATGCACTTTTGATTAATGTCTCAATGGGACTAGATTGTAGTGGTGGTGCAAGAGAGGTAGGAATGACTACCACTAGGGCAACTGCACTAGTTATTGTTGGCATTGTCATTTTGAATGGTTTTTTGACACCTTTGCTATTTTAGTAAAAACACCTAAACACCTGAATATAAACTAAGGTATTTAACCTATTGAGCTGCCTCACTATGAGTCAACTAGTCCTTTTAATTAATCAAATTGGGTCATAAGTGCGAATTATTTTAAAGCATTTTTGCTGAATAAAGTTAGAGCGAGACAAAAATCTAACTTTTTCTATGCCACAAATTGGAACTACTAGCTTATATGAAAACAAGGGTATCATCCGCGATAACCTGATGGAGCAGCTAAAGGCATATCGTAATGTATCAATTAAAACTGCTCTGATTTTCTGGATAAGCACTTTCACTGGTTACTTTGTGATTAATGTAATGAAAATACCTGAGACTCAACTTATGATTGATGACCTTTTGTTTGAGAGCGTCAAGTTTTCAGTTGTTTTTGCATTGATTGGTTATTGCCTTGGTTCTGCTGTTGGTGCAAATCTACAGCGCACACGCCTTGCCAGGATACAAGAAGAAAGATCGAAAAGAAAAGCCTATATCGAAGAGCAAGTCTCGATTAGGCAAGCGAAGCTAGACACATTATAGGAATTTTACTGATTGGAAGGAAATATGGAACAAACTGCACCAGACTTAAATAGATCACTAATTGCAAACGCAAGAAAAAATAAGCGTGAGCAATCTGAAGGTCTTAGCGCCGAGGCGACTAAGCTCAAAAATAAAGAAGAAAATAGAAGGCTATGGAATCAATACAACGCCAAAAACAAGCCTCTAAAACTTCGCGAGCAGCTTATTCGCAGATACGCCTATGTTGTGAATTGGGTTATTGGTCGTTTCCCAAATATCGAAACCGCCGATTTTGATAAGGATGACTTGATGGGTTATGGAACTATTGGCTTGATTGAAGCGATAGATAGATTTAATCCTCAGCAGAAATGTTCATTTGAAACCTTTGCCATCAATAGAGTGAGAGGAGAGATTCTTGACTTTTTAAGATCTAGAGATTTTCTATCTAGAACAGGTAGAACAAGAGTCAAGAGATACCAAGCTGCATTTTCTAAGCTTGAAGCTCAATTTGGACGGGCTCCCACAGATGAAGAGATTTTGAACTCACTGAATATTTCTAATGATGACTTGAGAACTATCAAAAAAGAAGCTAGTGCCATGATTTTCTCATTGGATGCAACTGAGTCAACTAAATCATTTGATGACGCTAAAACGGCGATGGTGGATAATCTTGCTTATGATGGTAAATCTCAAGAAGACTACGCCGACCAAAGTTTATTGAGAGACAGACTTGAAAAATCAATCGACTCTCTTAATCCTCGTGAAAGACTAGTGGTAGCACTTTATCATTATCAAAAACTTACTTTTAGAGAAATCGGAGAAGTCTTAGGGGTGTCTGAGTCGCGCGCTTCTCAATTGCATATGAAAGTTCTTCAAAAACTTAGAGTTTTGCTTAAAGGTTATGAGGCTTAGGCTTTAATCCCCCTATCCTTTCTAATATTTAGTCATTTGTTAAGATCTTTGCTTTGTGTATTACGTTTGGCGACACGCCCTTGATCTTTCAGACTGTGAATCCTGATTAGCTATATAATTAAAGATTCACATGTTAGAAAAAGTTCTAGAATTCTTTACCGGTAATCCAAATCAAAAAGCTTTAGATAAAATACAGCCCTTGGTTGAATATATAAACAGTCTTGAGCCAGAGTATGAAAAACTCAGCGATGAAGATTTGCAAAACAAAAGTTTTGCTTTGCGGGAGCAAATTCAAGGCAAAACTAAAGATCTGGCTTTGGAAAATCTTATTCGTGATGACGTTCCTAAAATGCCTGGGCAAATTCGCACTAATCACGACAAGGTTTTGCAAGAGGCATTAGAAGAAATTTTGCCGCATGCTTTTGCATTATGCCGCGAAGCTAGTAAGCGTGTTTTGAAAATGCGTCACTTTGATGTGCAATTAATTGGTGGTATACAACTTCACCGTGGTGGTATTGCTGAAATGCAGACCGGTGAAGGTAAAACCCTGGTTTGTACTTTAGCTGCCTACCTCAACGGACTTAGCGGCAGAGGGGTTCATGTTGTCACTGTAAATGACTACTTGGCTGCGCGTGATTCTAAATGGATGGGTCAGCTTTATAACTTTCTTGGTTTGTCAGTAGGTTTGATTAGCTCAGGGATGGATCAGCAAGAGCGTAAAGAAAATTATGCCTGTGATATTACATACGGTACTAATAATGAGTTTGGCTTTGATTACTTGCGTGACAATATGGAAACAGATCTGGATGATTGTGTGCAAAGACCTTATTTTATGGCTATTGTCGATGAAGTGGATAGTATTCTCATCGACGAGGCACGTACCCCTTTGATTATCAGCGGTATGCCAGATGCCCGTAAAAATGAGATTTATCAGATCATGGCAAAGCTAGTCAAGCAACTTAGTCGTACTAAAGATGAGAAAGACAATTCTAGTAATGCTCATTACTATGTTGATGAAAAAGCGCGTAACGTCATCTTGACTGAAAGTGGCATAAACAAAGCCGAAGAGCTTTTGAAAGTTGATGATCTGTGGGATCCTGAGTATAACCTTGCTCATCATTTACTCAATGCCCTCAAAGCAAAAGAACTCTTTGTAAAAGACACAGACTATATTGTCAAAAAAGGCGAGGAAAGTGGACGCAAAGAAGTCATTATTGTCGATGAGTTTACAGGGCGTTTGATGGAAGGTCGCCGCTGGGGAGATGGTCTGCATCAAGCTGTTGAAGCTAAAGAAGGCGTGCAGATCCAAGAAGAAACCCTGACTATGGCAAGTATTACTTTCCAAAATTTATTTAGGCTTTATCCAAAACTTTCTGGAATGACCGGTACTGCTATGACCGAAGCTGAGGAGTTTGAAAAAATTTATAACTTGGGAGCCTTGCAAATACCTACCAATAAACCTAATCAAAGACAAGATCACAATGATGTTGTTTATAAAACCGAGCTTGCTAAATACACTGCTATAGCTGAAGACATAGTAGAAGCTCACTTGAAAGCAAGCCCGGTTTTGGTTGGTACAACTAGTATTGAAAAATCAGAATATTTAGCAAGCTTGATTTCAAAGCCACAGTTTTTCTTGCAAGTTCTGCAGTTTAGATTAAAACGACTTTTAGAGCACTATGAAAAAACTGGTAATCAAATCAGTATGGAAGCTAAAAAGATTTTGGATAGACCCGGTAATTTGGACTCTGCAAAACTCAAAATTGTTTTGGATGAGATTAAAGCCAAAATTCCTAAGCCAAATGAGGATCAAGAATTTGCGATTACAAGTCTGGAGAAAGCTGCTCTTACCCTTGATGCTATTCGTAAAGGTATCAAAGTAAGCGTTTTGAATGCAAAGCAGCACAAACAAGAAGCGCAAATCGTAAGAGAAGCTGGTAGACCAGGTGCAGTTACCATCGCCACTAATATGGCTGGTCGTGGTACTGATATTATTCTTGGTGGGCATCTTTCAAGTGATCCTAAAAATTCTGACTACAATATTGTCGATATGGAAGCTCAAGCTCAGGTTAAAGAAAGTGGTGGGCTTTTTGTGATGGGTTGTGAGCGCCATGAAAGCAGGCGTATTGATAACCAGCTAAGAGGAAGGGCAGCGCGTCAGGGTGATCCTGGGCAGTCTAAATTTTACCTTTCACTAGAGGATAATCTTATGCGTATCTTTGGTGGTGAGCGTGTTATGGCAGTAATGGATATGCTCAAGGCTGATGAAGATTTGCCTATTGAAGCTAATATCATCAGCGGTGCTATCAACAACTCACAGAAAAAAGTCGAAGCGCATAATTTTGATATCCGTAAGCATGTGCTGCAGTACGATGATGTTGCCAATACTCAACGTGAGGTTATTTACCGTGAGCGCCGTCAAATTCTTGAAGGTAATGATATACACGAGAATATTCTTGCCATGATCGACAAGCATATTGATGCCGTACTCTATGCAAATATTAATCCTAATTTACCAAGCGAGCTTTGGTACGCCGATTCAAATGGTCCAAGTCCTATGACTAAAATATTTGAGCAAATTAAATCAGATCTTGGAGAAGAAATCTTAGCTCAAGTTGAGGATATCAACTCTTTTGCTGAAAAAGGCTTTGATGCTTTACAGCACCAAATCAAAGAAGCAGCTTTAGCCCATTTTAAATCCAAAGAAGAAGCTTTAGGTCCTGAGGTTTTGCGCGAAGCCGAAAGACAAATCATGCTCCATGTGATTGATTCAAAATGGGTAGAACATTTACATGCGATGGACTCATTAAAAGAAGGTATTCATCTTCAAGGTTATGGTCAAAAAGATCCTTTGATTGAGTATAAGAAAGAGAGTTTTGATATGTTTGATAACTTACTAGAGCTCATCAAACGCGATACTGTTATACTTCTGTTTCATTCTCAAGTTGTCAAAAAAACTGAAAAAATTACTAGCTAGATGTCAAAAATTTTCACCAAATACAAAGCTTTATTTGCCGACTTGGATACCCCAGTATCTATCTATGCAAAGTTAGCTGAGCATTCGAAAAATGCTTTTTTATTAGAAACCGTTATTGCCGGGGAAAGGCTTGGACGCTATTCATATATTGGTTTTGAGCCTTTGGATATTGTCAAAATCGCTGCTGATGATAATCAAAATTCATACGATGCACTAGCTCAAAAAATCAAAACTTACGGTGATAACAAAAATCCAGATCTGCCTTTTTTTCATCAGGGCTATGTTGGACTTTTTTCTTTTGAGTCTATGGTGGATATTGAGCCAAGCCTAAAACCTAAAAGCTCAAATTATCCTAAGGCATATCATATACTCGTAAAATCTATGGTTGTTTTTGATCATGTTACTCAAAAATTGTTTTTGATTAACAACTCTTTTGAGGATGATGAAAAAGAAGCCGAGCAGGTTTTTGCAAAGATAGAGACAATCATCAAGTCAGAAACCAAGCTTGAGCGCCTTGAAGAAGCTAAGTCGCTTGCTCAGAATGGTGAATTTGTCTCTAATACTGGTAAAGAAGAATTTTTTGCCATGATAGAAACTGCTAAAAAACATATTCAAGAAGGAGATATTTTTCAAGTTGTGCTTTCGCATAAACTAAAAAAGCAATCTAGTCTTTGTCCGATTGAAGCTTATCGTTTATTGCGCTCCTTGAATCCTTCTCCTTATCTATTTATTTTTAATGCTGACGATTTTAGTTTGGTGGGCTCTTCTCCGGAGATGCTAGTAAAAGTTGATAAATCAGATCAAGGTCACGATATTGAAATCCGTCCTATCGCTGGTACCTATAAAAGAGGTAGTAGCCAAGCTGAAGACCAGGAGCAGATCCAAAAACTACTCAATGATCCTAAAGAACGAGCTGAGCATGTCATGTTGATTGATTTAGCGCGTAATGATATTGGCCGGGTTTGTGAGCCCGGTTCAATTTCTGTGCCGCAAAATATGATTGTAGAAAAATACTCTCATGTCATGCATATCGTTAGCTCTGTTATTGGCAAGCTAAAAAAATCCTTCCAAGAAGAGGCTGGTATTGAAGCCTTAAAAGCTTGTTTTCCTGCTGGTACTCTTTCCGGTGCACCAAAAGTAAAAGCAGTTGAGATTATAGAAAAACTAGAAAAAGAAGCTCGAGGTCCCTATGGTGGTTGTATTGGACACTACTCACTAGATGGTAGTTTGAATACTGCAATTTTGATCAGAACAATTTTGATTGAGGATTCTCAGCTAATTTTACAAGCTGGCGCTGGGCTTGTTGCTGACTCTGTCTTGGAAAGCGAGTGGCAAGAGACTTTTAATAAAGCCAAGGCTTTGATGCAGATTCTTTAGGGACTTATTTTGAGTCGGGTCTAGTACCAAGGGTATATTATGGTTATTCTGGACCATATTTAGACTGATTTATCTGGGTAAAAAGTATTTAGCAGTGGCTTTTTAGTTTATGGGACCGAAATTGATAGAAATGTTTGTGACTGGAGTCGCCCTTGATGTAAGGACTAATATCCCATTGGTTATTCTCAATGACGCTGATCGTGACTACACCTTGCCTATCTGGATTGGGCAAGCTGAAGCTCAGGCAATCGCTCGTGGACTGACTGATGCTGAGACAGAAAGACCAATGACACACGATTTGATGTCTGACATTATTGACTCTCTTGAGGCAAGTATCGATTCTATTGAGATTAATTCATATGAAGACTCGACGTTTTTTGCTTCTATTATTCTTAGTGACAAAGATCAAGTCAGTCTTGATATTGATTCAAGACCAAGCGATGCTATTGCACTTGCCTTAAGGCTTGAAGCACCAATTTTTGTATCTCAAAAAATCCTTGAAGAAGTTGGGGGTACTATGGAAGTGCTTTCTGATAGTGAAGATGAAATCCCTGCGATATCTGATCCTTCTGCAAGAAAAGAGTTTAAAGAATTTTTGAAATCTGTTAAAGCTTCTGATTTTTCACTTGATAGGAGCCAAGGTTTCGATTTTGAATAATTAGAGCCACCCAAAACCTCCATCTGCTGCGTTATGTGAGGCCTCGTTTATTAGAATAAACTTCGACTGAACTCCTGTGGTTATATCCATTTATTCATTTACAAATTGCTTGTGTACATGCCGATATTACAACTACCAGAGGCTATGGTCAGACTAGTCAAGATGAGGTTTTGGAGGCAATGAAAGACTGTAGCTTACAAATTTATTTACATTCTAAAATAAGTGATTGAGAGTGGCAATTAAGAGTTAGCTTTTCTCCATTTTTAACAGGAATAGCCTGTGGCAATAAGAAAGCGGCATCTAATTTTGAATAGCTTACTTTAACTTGATCTCTTATTGAATTGATATATTCATCTGCCTCTATTTTAGTTTTAAAGAACTTATGTCCCTCAAGATTCAATAAAGAGAACTGATTATTAGGTTTTTGTAAACCTGGTGACCAAGCATATTCAATCAAGTAATTATCGGAACTACAGTCAAAATTAAATTCATATAGAATAAAATTTACACTTGGTTCCAAAGCTATTTCCTCTAATCTTTTGAAACATTTTGAGTCATTAAGTCTGGCTATTGCTAAGGGTGAGAGGACGTCATTTTGATTTAAAAGTAGTTTTGTAACACCAAGCTCTTTTAATAAACTTGGAGCTAGAGTAAATATTGCAGTTTTGGCCGTTGTTAAGGTTTCTATTTGATAAATCCCCCCAGTTGTATAGTAGCCAGCTAAGTGACTTGGCGATGATGCCCAACCCCATTTTGGTTTTTCAATTGATCTTAGTATCACATCATTGTTTTTATGGTATTTTCGAAGAACAGAAACTAATAACTTGTCGTTTTTACTAAAAGTACTCACTTCAGCTTTTCTGATAGTCAGAGGTAAAGCAGATACAAAGCCAGGAAGAAAAACCAATGTACCAAAACTAAAAACTGCAACTCTACTCCATTTATTTAAGTTTAGTGAAATGTTTGATAGGCTGATAGTAATAAACAAAATAGAAGAAATTCTTGAAAATGCTAGAAACCTAACCAGCTCAATATTTGCAGGTGTGTATATAAATAAAAACACAGGGACGATACTAACAATTGAAGCTAAAAAGAAAAAAGCTTGGAGTTTAGTTAGAGACTTCTTTGAATAGAGATAGAAGCAAAGCACTACTAAAGAAATTAATAAATAAATACCAAATTCCCTAAATGAGATACTTGAAAACAAGCTAACTATTTGTCTAGGTTTACTAGAAATTACATTAAAATGGTTGAATAAAGAATTTATGTATTCTTGGCTATAAAAGAGTCTTAAGTAAGCAACTCCATAAATATCCCAAAACAAATGAGGCTTAAATTCCAACATTTCAATTCCGTTAATTTGGGTTGCTGATTTAATAAAGCATAAAAATTTACCAATCAATAGAGAGATAATTTTAAGAAGAAAATTTTTTATTTCAATCTGCTTAAACCCTTGAGCCAAGTGAACAATCTCGAGTACCAGAAGTGATGATACTGCCGCATACCAATATGCAGGAAAACAGAAATAACTAAGACAAGAAATTAAAGTTAAAGAAATGAGGTGAGAGGTTTTTATTTTTCGATTTAATTTCCTTAAATAAAGAATTACAAGTAATAAGGTAAGTGCACATGCAATAGATGTAGTTGTATTAAAGAAAAGAAATAAAGGACTAACTACAATGCTGGCGCAAATTTCTTTTAAGTAAATTAAAGTCTTAGAAAAATACTGAATATTTCCAGGAAAATACCTCGGCAAGAACTCTATAAAATTAAAGGATGTAAAAAATATAGGGGCGTATACAAGATATTTGGGATACTTACTTTTACTTGCTATCACTACGATAGAAATCAGGATGCTTGAGACCAGAAACGCATTTAATCCCATTAAAATTGCATGTACGTTTACTAAATCAAGTTCAAAACCAAAGACTTGTAAACTTGCTTCGATTAAATCCACTCCATAGTGATAAAAGTCAAATGAAATATCTGTATTGGTAATCAATCGAGGAGGATAGGTGTTATTTGATGCAATATTGGCACTAAAAGAAATTTGAAACGGTTCAGATGCTGACTTTAGGTGTACCCGAAAATAATTCTGAATTGCCATGAAGAAAGATACTAAAAAGTAAGGAGTTTCTTCCACAGGTACTTGAGGAAACCGAAGTGTCTTATTATTAAAGAAAAAATCTATGGTACTTATAGCAAATACTATTAAAAAAACTACAATTGCTGAGCACTTAAAGCTTTGAGTGATAAAAGAAAGAAGATGAGTTCCAAGAATAAAAAGCGATAATCCTACTAAAAAATAAGCAGAGCATCGAAAAACTATGGGATGAACCTCTTTTTCAATTTCTGTCACCAAGAGCCTCCCGACATTATATGTAGAGAAAAGAAAAAGAACTAATATAGCTAATGAGGCAAAAGTATTTATATCAAACACTATGTATCCAATTATAGATTATTCAATCTACAGATTAGTTTTGGTTTGTAGTAATTTCACCAATAGAATAAAATTCTGATGGTGAAAGTAAATTGTTTGCTTCTGCCGTCATCCAATGGCTACTTCGCGTTATTCTCGAAAGCCTTAGCTCGTCAACGCTTCCTTGAAAAGCTTCTTGGTAGTTTCTATTTACCGCCACTTCTGGGAAGTTTGCTGAAGTGTTTGGCATGTACCCCATCAGAGCTTGCTTAATAACCCCATTTGTCCACATTTCACAAGTTGCATTGTTAGAGCCAATGTCATAACATTTAGTTTGGAAAAGATTCCAGTCCGTGCTAGTAATCTTAGACTGAACTTGCCTTCCATTATTAGCAGTAAACTCGATCTCAGTTTTCCCATAATAGCCAAGTGCTCTTCTTACTCCAGTGCCAGTGCCATGTCCCCAGTTGAAAACCGTTCCAACCTGGCTAGAGCTTGAGTCCGGTTTTACAAAAGCACTAAGAGTGAAATCTCTACCCGTAACACCCATGCTTGAGTTCTTACTTAATGCAATGTAAGAGATTGATGAATCAAATCCAATCCCTAGCCCTATTGCTCCGGTGGTGTCATAGATCATATTTGCATTACCCGTGCTGAAGCTTGCGGCATAGCCACCTGTTGAATCGAAATCAAAGCCTTCAACCCGACCATGAAAGTGCGAAACCAGTTCATAGTCGTTTGTCCACACATTATTAGCTCCAATGGCATCAGTTTTACCAACTATTGGTGCATTGTAATTAGAGAAGTAGATATAAAAATGATTATCAACTTCATCGCTTAGATTCGCCTTAAAGTAAAGCTCACCAGTTTTTATACTTTTATTGATAAACACAATCTCGCTTGGAAGAAGCGTTAGTCTATCTGCACCTGAAACTCTAATATCGGAACCATCATCTTTAACGCTATTGAAAAACTCTTCTGGTAATAAAGAGAGATCTAGGTAAACAGGGAAATCCGTGAGAGTTTCGTTTACTGAGTTGGCTGAAACAGTAATCTCCAGAACTTATTAGAGCCATATATAATTTTAGATTGTGTGATAAAGAACTTGATCAAAACTATTTTTACCCAATATATACCAAGCTAGGTTACTCTCCTCTTCTCTTCAGTAATTTAAAAGAAAAAAATAGATTCGACTTCTTGTTAACTCGTATTCGAAGAAAGTCAGATACCCCTAATGGAGATTTTGTTCATACAATGAAGCAACCATTTAAAGGTTACGGTACTATTTTTGAGGAGATTCAAAATGAATATACTCAAGGTATTAAGGGAGCAAAAGCTAGAGGTATAGAGCGTGATTTTGATGTGACGCCATTTATTGAAAAAAATGACGAATTCTTCTTCAAAGAAATTATCCCAGCTTATGAAGAACATATTCAAGAC
>CAWUIS010000040.1:0-11008 GCA_963922625.1 uncultured Candidatus Melainabacteria bacterium
TGCTCTTTGAATTGATACTTGCCATTAGCAAAAGGTCTAATCTCACGCGGTACTGAAAGTGCAAAACCAACACCTTGATTTCCAGATGGATATTTATAAGCTCTGTAAAGATTATCAAGCTTGCCAAGCTCTTCGATTTGCCATTTAGATCTCTTTGATTTCCAGTTACCGGTGGTACAGACTGGTGTGATAATTTGATGTCCAAAATTAACAGCATCTTTTACAGATTGAGCAAAGCTAACATCCTCATAATCAGCGTACTTAACAAAAACAGGATCATAGCCTTCTACTTTGGTGATTTTAAGACTCACACCGTGCTCATGGGCATCTTGATAAAATTCTAATAAATCCTTGTAGTTTATAGAACCTGCAGCATTAGTAACAGCAGAGACAGCACAACCTTCACAGCCAATAGGACAAGAGTTCATATGTCTTTCATGAAAAATATTTGCCGAGTAGAACTCGGCGCGATCAGAGCTATCTGGAACTGTGATCAATAAAGACATAAACCTCTTTAGTCTATACTATGGTACCCTAGAAACTTGGATATTTTAAGGATTTCGTCATGAATTTGGTAAATACGGATGCAAAAGTGGATTTAATTAACAAAGCTATCAGGGATGTCCCTGATTTCCCGAAGCCAGGTATTGTTTTTAAGGACATTACCACGCTTCTTTCTGATCATGAAGCTTTTAAAGCTTGCATTGATTTGTTCTATGACAAATACAAAGACGCTGATATAGATTTTATTGCTGGGCCAGAATCAAGAGGTTTTATTTTTGCAGCACCTTTAGCTCAAAGGATTGGTGCTGGCTTGACTTTAATTCGTAAGCCCGGCAAACTTCCTGCTAAAACCATCGAGTATAGCTACGAGCTTGAGTACGGCTCAGATACACTCTGCATACACGAAGATGCTTTTGCTAATTGCAAGAAGGAAAAAGCCAATGTCCTTATAGTGGATGACTTACTTGCAACTGGAGGCAGCGCCTTTGCTTCAATGGAGTTGATTGAAAAAGCTGGGGCCAATGTTGTAGCTGCTGCTTTTGTTATCGAGCTTGGTTTTTTGAATGGGCAAGAAAAATTATCAAAAACAGATGTTTTTTCAATCTTAAAAATCTAGCTTAATCACTATCAAAGCCCTACATTGTCAGCCGAAGTTGTTTACGTCTTAGTTCTTCTTGTTCTCGCTTGCGGAAAATCACAGCAAGAACTTCTGCCACTGCCACATAAAGATCTGGGGTAATTTCAAAGCCCACATGACATTGTTTGTAAACAGCTCGCGCCAGTGGAATATTTACAATGACCTCAATACCGTATTCACGTGCGTACTCTTTAATACGCTCTGCCAAAAGGCGCGCACCTTTAGCAACAACAAGAGGTGCAGTCTCACCATTGACCCTATCGTATTTAATGGCAACAGCGATATGAAAAGGATTGGTGACTATAACATCAGCTTGAGCAACGCTTTCTTGAAGTAGCATTTTTTGAGCCGCTTCTTTTGAATAGCCTTAATCTTCCCCTTCACTTGAGGATTACCTTCCTGTTGCTTATGCTCTTCTTTAATCTCATCTTTGGTCATTTTCTGGTCTTCAGTAAACTGCCATTTTTGATAAGCATAGTCAATGATTGAAATTGCAAGTAATGTAAGTGAACATTTCAAAGTGATTTCCCAAACAATCGAAATAGTTTTAGCAATAATCAAAGAGATGTTATTAAGCTGCATTAAGATGATAGTGTTTTCCTGATTTGTAAAAACAGTACTTGCAACTAAAGCCACTATCACTAATTTCAAAATTGAAATTGCGGTGCGCATAAAACCTTTAAGCGAGACTAGATTCTGAAAACCAGATACAGGGTTGAGTTTATTGAGATCTGGTTCAAGAACCTTTGGTGTAATTTGAAAACCTACTTGCATCGCTCCTGCAGCAAATGCTGTAATAAAAAGAGCCGCTAACATCGGTACTATCAGCAAAATAAATTCTTTCATGACATAGCCAAGTATCGTGTTAACACCAGCAGCATCGACTTGCTCAAAAGCAAAATCAAGAAAAATAGTGCGAAACATCATATGGATGTTTTGCGCAAGATGTGGTCCAAGAACGCCGGTCATTATTAAACCGACAATCAAGGTGATAGTACCTGAAAGATCTTGTGATTTTGCTACCTGTCCCTTTTCTCTGGCTTTCTTGAGACGCTGGGCGGTAGGTTTCTCTGTTTTGGACGCTTTATCCTGCCCGGACATAAACTTTTCATGCCCAAAGCAAGGTTTTCTAGTCTAGATCAGTTAGCCCAGAAAGACCATATCAAGAAGATCATAGAAACGATTACTGAAAAACTCAGAAATATTTTGCAAATAAGCTGGCATAATCATCATCATTAGAAATGCCCCCATTACAATCTTTGCTGGCATCAATAAAATAAACATATTAGCTTGAGGCATAATCTTGGCAAAAAGCGCCCCAAAAACATCAACAATAAACATCAAAGCAATAATAGGCAAAAGAAATTTAATACCTAACTTAAAAATCTCATTGAAAACAATGATGTAATTTCCAGCAAGGTTATTAAAGTTCACAGAAAAAGCAGCCATAGGCATGATTTCAAAGCTCTTTTTAAGCACAAAAGCTAAATGAAAAAGCCCTCCCATAGTGATAAAGGTCCATACACACACATTTGTGAAAATAAAACTGACAGGGTTAATAGAAGCTTTAGACGTTGGGTCAAAAACACTTACGGTACTTTGTCCCATCTGCACCCCACAAAGCTGACCTACCATAGAGATGACATTGAAAAATAAATCCGTGATGATACCCAGTACTATACCTATGGTTATTTCATGGAAAATATAGGTGACGATATTAACAGGATGCTGCAAATTTAAAATAGGAGCATTTGGGAAAATTGCATCAGAAAAAACCCAGACTATAACAGCAGAAAGTCCAATTTTCACAATGATAGGAATACCAGAGCGTGAAATAATTGGCGCCACCAAGAAAAAGCCTTGGACTCTTACCATTGCCAAAAAAAAGCCGAAAATCACTTGGACACTGAAAAAATCAGCACTGAGATTAGTCACAAGGCAAATAGACGTTTTTTTCGACCAAGTTGTTGCATTTCTCGTAGATAATGGCTAGATAAACTCATAGGCTATATGGGCAAAAACACTATAGGGCTCCTTTCATGACAAGCACAATTAAAGTTCATTTAGTTGAAGACAATAAATCTGATATTGATTTGCTGAAAGACGCTTTTGGACGAAATACTTATGTGCCCAATATCACTGTATCTCATGATGGGCAATCAGCCATTACTGACTTGGAAGCAACTACCCGGGACAAATCTCTTATACCCAATCTAATTATTTTGGATATAAATTTACCTAAGAAAAGCGGGTTTGAAGTACTCAATTTTGTTAAGAATCATCAACAGCTTAAATTTGTGCCTGTTTTGGTACTCTCAAGTTCTGACGCTCCAGCTGATATAGAAAAAAGCTACAAATATTATGCCAATGGCTATCTTGTCAAACCTCTTGATATCGAGCAGTGGTTTAACTTGGTTAAGCGCATTGAAGAATTTTGGTTTGGCTGCGCTAAGCTTGCTCATTAACAATTCCAACTCAGGGTCGTGTCGTCAGTTTGTCAGGGCTTTTACAAAATAATACTCTCGCCAACAGGCATAACCTAAGGCAGTTTCCAAGTCGTACTTTTATCTTGGAATCACCTGACAAACTGACGACCCGACCCCGGAGAGCGCGACCCTGAGAGCAGACCCTGAGAGCAAGCATCTCTTTAGAGCGAGCGGTCATATCACTAATGTAAAATGGTGGGCACTAATGGACTTGAACCACTGACCGCCTCGGTGTAAACGAGATGCTCTACCAACTGAGCTAAGTGCCCGCCCAGGAGCTAGAATAATAGCAAAATATGCCTTATTGCAAAATAGTATTAACCGACTCTTTACAAACTTTTAGCTATCAAGACTATGGCTTGTTAACTTATGAAATCCCAGTCCCCCTTGAAGAGAGGCTTGCAGTAGGTTCTCTGGTGAAAATGCCATTACGCAACAAAGAAGAAGAGGGCATTGTTTTAAAGATATACCAAGAGCTTAGTCCTGAAGAAAAAACATTCAAACTGCGCCAAATCACAGAGTTTATTCAGCAATTAGATTTACAAAAAGAGCTACTGGATTTACTCAAATTCACCGCTGATTATTATTGCTGCACTATGGCCGATTTAATCACAGCAGCACTCCCCATCAAACAAATTAAAAAGCCCTGCAAGACCAGCAAAAATCCTTTACGTAAGTTTTCAAAATTAGAGCAAAGCAAGCCACCACAACTAACAGAAGAACAACAACAAGCCCTAAACGCTATTTTTAAATATCTTCATGAATCTCGAAAATTTTTGCTCCATGGTGTTACAGGTAGTGGCAAAACAGAAATTTATATGCAAGTTATTGCTCGAGTACTAGAAGCAAATAAAAATGTAATTTTACTGATTCCTGAAATTTCTTTAGCCCCCCAATTAGCTCAAAGACTGGGGGCTCGTTTTGGAATTGATAATGTAGTTTTATGGCATAGTGCACTTAGTAAAACAGAAAAACAATTCACATTTAATCGTCTTGAACAAAAAGAAGCTTGCATAGTTATTGGTGCTAGATCTGGAGTTTTTGCAACTGTTAAAAACCTAGGCTTGATTGTTGTTGACGAAGAGCACGAAAATACATACAAGCAAGATAGTCCTGCACCGCGTTACCATGCGCGCACACTTGCCATCAAAAGGTCAGAGCTAAATGCTTGCCCGGTTATTTTTGGTTCTGCGACCCCATCAGTAGAGCTTTACTATAAGGCTGCGTCAAATGAGTTCCCTGACTACCATTTACTTGAATTAAAAAAACGCGCATTGGCAAGCTCTCTTCCTACAGTACATATCACTGATATGTGCCAAGAATTTAACAACGCGAACAAATCTGTTTTTTCTAGAAAACTTGATACTTTAATCAAAGCCAGCTTAGAGAGACAAGAGCAAATAATTTTGTTTTTAAATAAAAGAGGCAGCGCCTCACATGTATTTTGCCGCAACTGTGGCTTTGTCTACAATTGTGCTAACTGCGATAGCAAAACTGTTTATCACGCAGATAAAAAACTGATGATTTGTCACCACTGCGGCTTTACAGA
Source organism: uncultured Candidatus Melainabacteria bacterium (assembly GCA_963922625.1). Classification (GTDB taxonomy): domain Bacteria; phylum Cyanobacteriota; class Vampirovibrionia; order LMEP-6097; family LMEP-6097; genus CAWUIS01. The sequence goes on from CAWUIS010000040.1 coordinate 5,177, forward strand.
AGCTCACCCCAAAGAGTGTCCAGAATGCGGCTCGCAGGCTATCAAGTTTTTTGGACTGGGAACACAAAAACTTGAAGAAGAAGTAATTAAAACTTATCCAGAAGCGAGAGTTGCAAGACTTGATAGTGATGTTAGCCGAATAAAAAATTCATACATAGATATACTTGAGTCTTTTGCAAAACAAGAAATTGATATTTTAGTTGGTACACAGATGGTTGCAAAAGGGCTTGATTTTCCAAATCTAACTTTAGTAGGTGTCATTGCAACCGATAGTAATTTTTCCCAATTAGACTATGCTGCAGACGAAAGAGGTTTTCAATTAATCACTCAAGTAGCTGGCAGAGCTGGACGAGCAGATAAACCAGGCAACGTAGTATTACAAACTTATCAAGCAGAACGTGAAATTTTAGAGTCTGCAAAAAACCAAGACTATCAAGATTTTTATAGCCGAGAAATTGCACTAAGAAAAGAATTTTCTTATCCTCCTTTTGGAAAGGTCGTGAGATTTTTAATTGCAAGCGAAAAAGATCACATAGCCATTGCTTTTGCCAATAAATTTCATGAGCGCATTTATTGTCTAAAATCAGCAGACCTAGATATACTAGGACCAAGTCCAGCTTTGATTTCTAAGATGAACAATAAATATCGCTATCAAATAGTAGTCAAACTTAAAAATGAAAGCGATATTTTAAATTTACGGGATTTCTTTTTTAATTTTGAAAAAAACAACCAAGTGGTTTTCACGATAGACGTTGACAACCAATCTTTGTTTTAGGGCGTGTCGCCAAACCGAATATTTGATTGTGACTTAATCCTGCCTACACTAGGTTCATTTCATTAAGACCATCTGCTTCTTTTAAAAGCGATATTAAAAATCTAGAATCTAATTCTATTTTCAGATTAAATCTCTCAAGATTAGATGCAATAGGTTCTTTTGTAAGAGCTTCATCAACATGACTGATATCATTCTCACGAAAATCAAAAAGTAATCTAGCAACTTCTATAATTACATTTAAGTCTTGGTAACTATCTCCAAGAGGAGAATTACTACTCTCAATGATATTCAGAACTCTTTGAGGGATCCCCATACTAGCTAACGCTATTGCGGAGATTTCAATATGATTGTAGCCAAAAATTTCTTTTTCTCTTTTAAGTCTTGAATAAAAATCTTGAAAGCTCTGACTTTCCAGGTACTCCTCCCTATAAAAATTACTCAGTAGAATCTCACCATAGTTTTCAAACAAGGCTGCAGTATAAGCCAGGTCAATTTCAGCATCAGTTCTATCAAGCTTGTGCGCTAGTTTTTTTGCAGCATTAGCGATATAAACACTTTGAAACCAAATTTCTTTAACCGGAAAAATAGATTTAGCAGCGACAAAAACAGCAATTTGCTGCACTGCATGTAAACCAAGGAAATCAACAATTTGTTTGATATTTTCAAACTCACGCTTTGAACCATAAAAAGCGGAATTAGCAACTCTAAAAGAATTTGCAGCAAGAACAGGATCTATTGAGACCAGGTAAGCAACCTCGTCTCTTGTAACATCTGGATCATCAATAACACCTAAAAGCACACTAGCGGCAGAAGACATCGCTGGCAATTGCTCAGCTCTATTTTTGATATCACCAATTGTTAATAAAGACACAAAACCCCACTTAGGTACACTAAAAAGATTTTGCCACAAAAGCCCTTAGTATAAACCCCCAAGTAGATAAATATTCATTAAACCATCAATTGAGCCTGTTCTGAGATAGATTCAAGGCTAAATAGGTCAAGATCATTAGACGATATAGATGATTTTTCTACAATTTCTCTGACAAGATCCTTATCAAGACTTTCTCTCAAGCTATCAGCATCAGGCTTTTCAACTTTATAAAAAACTCTTGCCATTTCAATACAAACATTTTCAATTTCAGTGTTGCCAGCGTAGATATCACAGTGATCACGAATAATTTCACTGACCTCAAGAGGTAAACCATATTGCTTAAGAATTATGGCAGCCACCTCTGGGTAAGTCATACCAAATTGTTTTCTTTGAGCTCTAAGGGTCGCCAATAAATCAGTACTATTTTGAGACTTGGCATAGAGTCCTGGAAATTTTTGCTTCAAGAAAAAAGAACCAAAATTAATAAATAGACCCGCCATATAAATTTGATCAGCTCTACTGTCTAAAACTCCTGACTTGAGAGCAAAATACTGAGCACCAATTGCAGTAAAAATACTCTCTGCCCAAATTGTAGAATCAGTAATAATCGACTTTGCTGCCATAGTAACAGCAATTTTTTTGATGAAATTTAAACCATGAGAGTTAATAATCTCTGTAATGTTTTTAGCTTCTCTTTTACTTGCATTGGCCGCAGAATTGGCGATCTTAAAGCATTCAGCATATATAGTGGCATCTAAGCTGACCATATTCTCAATATCTTTACGAGAGGTTCTTGGATTATCGATCATAGATGCGATACGGATGGCGGCTGTAGACATGACTGGCAGATCTGATGCTAGTCTTAAAATTTCTTGTGAAGTTAATATTGGCATAGTTAGAAACTCGCTAGTTCAAAAGCCTCTTCTTTGATGGCATCAACAAACTTACTATCTAAATCAAAATTTGCTAAATCTGGGCGAGATATGAGGCGATGATACACCCTATCTGGGTCCTTAAGAATTTGCATGAAGTTAGCGACTTTCATCCCTTGATGCTTATATAACAAGCGGGCAATCTCAAGGTAAATATTTTCCTTTGGCAATCTTCTTCGCGTAAGCTCACGGTTAAATTGCTTGTCATCCATTTCACCTTTTACAACTTCATCTTCTTTAAATTTATAGATTAAGCTCTGTCTTTTGATTATTGAAAGAGTATATTCAGGAATGTTGTAGTCTTCAAGAACTTTTGCAGTTGCCTGGAAATGATTTACTCCAAAGGTTTTCTTCTCTTGGTTTAACCTCTTTCTGATATTTTTAATTTCAAGAATGTCTTGATAAATTGCTCTGAAGTGGTGCAACAATATAAAAGAACCATAGTTCTGGAACAAACCTGCCATATACAGTTGATCAGTAATTCTGGTATCAAATTTATCTCTTTGAGCCATGTTTTTAGCTGCAGTAGCAATAAAAACACTTTCTTCCCAAATTCTCTTGTCTCCAATGATACTCTTAGCAGCAACTATAGTGGCAACTTCCTTAATAACATTAAAACCCATGAGTTCGACTATCTCATTAAGGGTTTTGACCTCTTTAACAACCCTTTTTGCAGCAGAATTTGCATACTTAAATGTGTAGGCAAAAAGCACTTCATCAGAAGAAATTGTTTTCACAATTTCTTCCCTTGATGTATTTGGGTTGTCAATAATATCTAGTATTTTAATTGCAGCCGGAGAAACTGATGGCAATTCATCAGCTAGTTGCAGCAGCTTTTCAACAGTTAATTGCATTGTAATTTAGCCCTAAGATTATCTTTCCAAAATATCCGGATGAAACTTTGGCCTGTAAGTATGAAGTTCTATAGTCTGACCTAGGTTTTTAGGATGATTTTATTTTTCAGTAGGTGAAACTGTCTACTTATTATCAAAAGCGGACCTAGAGACTATAGCAATAGACTTACGATTAGCTAGTTCAATGGATTTTTCCTGTTCTAAGAAAAAAACTTTATTTGCCTCAAAAGCCAAAATTGAGCCAGGGCTCATTGCTTTAATAGTTTGAAGACCAACTGCAGGCACATCAAATCTTTTGTCTTGTTCTGGTTTTTCTACCTTACACACTGTTACCGGCTTTCTAACTAGCCCCCAATAAGCAAGACCTGCTCGTTCTATACAACTGTTTGTTCCTTCAATAGCTTCAACGGCAAGTACTGCTTTATTTTTCACAACTATTGTTTGCCCAATATCAAGCCGGGCGATTTCTTTTGCCATTTTAAGCCCATAATCTACTTCTTCTAATTCTTCAGGGCTTATTGTTCTACTTGTAAAAGTTTTTTCTGGGCTAAAAAAGTCTTGTAGATATTTAGTTTGATCAATAACTTCAAAGCCATATTTTTGTTCAAGAAACTCTGTGAGTTTCCAGTGTATAGAATCATCATTGAGGTTTTTAGCTTCTTTAATTAAGTCAAATATTTTTCTATCAAACTTATGCAAATTTTTAAAAAAGTCAGATTTAGGAAACTTACCAATAAAACAAAGCTGGCTTATTTCAAGCTCTTGTAGTTTTTCTATGATTTTAAAAACATCCAATAATGAAAATTTATAAGTCAAGGTTTGCTGCTTGCACTGCTTAAAAGTTTGCTCATCAATGGCTATAACAACAACCTCTTCTCCAGCTTTGATTGCAGAATTAACCAAGGTCAGAGGAAGCTCTCCTTGTCCTGCAATTAATGCAAATTTTGTTTTTTGATTTGTTCTAATTTGGGACATTTATAGGATCAAAGATTTTCCTGGAATACTAAGTTCAGGAGCATCGATTTCAAACCAATGTAAAATACTAGCCCCAATGTCTGCAAAACTATCTCTAATACCTAAGTCTCTAGAAGCTATCTTTGGGTTATAAAAAAGTATAGGGACATACTCACGTGTATGATCGCTACCTGCAGCAAGGGGATCACAACCATGATCAGCAGAAATCATAAAAATATCATCTTGGTTTAACTTTGATAAAAGTTCTGGAATTTTCTGGTCAATCTCTTCTAGGGCTTTAGCAAAGCCCTCTGGATCTCTTCTATGACCAAAATTTGAATCGGTTTCAACTAGATTTAAAAAAATCACTTCGTTTTGCTTAGAGCCATTATCCAAGTGCGAAATAATTTTTTCTAAGCCGTCAGCGTTGTTTTTTGTATGAATATTTTCAGGCACTCCTTGAGCAGCAAAAATATCCTGAATCTTACCCAAGCCTGTTACTTTAGCTCCAGAGTCAAGCACATACTCCAAGACTGATTTTGAGTGGGGCAATACCGAGTAGTCATGGCGCTTGTCTCCTAACCGCACGTATTTCATATCAGCAGCACGCTTAGAGCCTTCAATATAGTTAGGATTTTTATGAAAAGGCCTTGCAATAATGCGAGCAACTTCATGCTCTCCTCTCATAATTTCTCTAGCTATCTGGCACCATTTATACAGTGTCTCTAGCTCAATGACATCAACATCACAAGCTATTTGCAATACAGAATCCGCTGAAGTATAAATTATTGGATAGCCGGTTTTATTATGCTCATCTCCCAGCTCATTGATTATAGTTGTTCCGCTTGCAGTAGAATTACCAAGAATGCCACTAGCTCCAGTTTGCTTTTTGAATTCGTTGAGAATCTCTTCTGGAAAGCCTTGAGGGTAATAAGGAAAGGGACGGATGGCTTTGATACCCATCATTTCCCAGTGCCCAGTAATGGTATCCTTAGCTGGATTCAGCTCAGCCATTTTTCCGTAGCTGGCTTGTGGCTTTTCTACTTGCCCAAGACCAGGTAAGTCTTCTAAATTTGCAAGACCTAGTTTTTGTAAATTCGGCAGTTTAATACCACCAAAATTTTTGAACATAAAATCACAGGTGCTCTTGAGAGTATTAGCTGGCGCGACTTCGTCATAATCTGACCAATCTGGCATTGAACCAGCTCCAAGAGCGTCTATTACCATTATTACTGCACGTTTTGGCATTATGATAATTATACAGCTTAGATGTTTTTGGTGAATTCTTAAGTAATAAATGAAAAATTTCTAGTAAGTGAAGAAGCAGTTTATAATTTTTTACCTCGAGGGTCTTTAGCTCAGTTGGTTAGAGCGCACGCTTGATAAGCGTGAGGTCCGGTGTTCAAGTCACCGAAGACCCACCATTACAAAAAAAACGAAATAGCG
>CAWUIS010000041.1:0-10995 GCA_963922625.1 uncultured Candidatus Melainabacteria bacterium
AATGGCTGGCAAGCTTTTTTCAATAAAGTCTGTTTGGGCACATCTAAATTAGTCCATTTTGGAGGTTACGGTTCTCTTGCTGTGCAAGCCTTCAATGATAATCGCATCTTTGATTTCACGGCAAAAGCTCTAGAACCAATTTTGACATTGTTTGCTCCGATTCAAGACTTGAATCTTTTTAGAGGTATCGCTGGTGGCTTAGGAGTAATTGATTATTCGCAGGCTGCTTATGCTGATAAAACAAGCAAAAGCAAAAACCTGAAAACTAATTTCAGTTCTTTTTTCAAAATTGCAAAAGAGATTTACAACAAAAATATCTTCAACAAAGACCGTAATATTTTTGTACATCCAGATAAAGAAAAAGGACATACGCTTGCCTTTGGTGGTCACTTGATTACTCTTAGTTCTGCTTTAGGCATTGTATTTAAGCCTATTCGTAAATACTGTAATATTTTTAGAAATATTGCTGCTATTGTTTCAAATACTGTGACAATGTATCATCCCGACCCTGAGAAAAAGATTTCAGGGGCTCTTTATAATGTTTATGGCATTGTTGATAGTATCCAAAATTTCTTGCCGCAAAAACATGCTGAGCTTATTAACAACCTGAATATGTCTATTTTTAATATCGCTACATTTATTTACGGTAATCTTTCGCATAAAAGAACCGAAGAAACCTTTGAGCACTATAAAGTTGCCTAGCTTGAGTGATAGTCCCTTGATTGAAAAATATATATTATTGTTAAAGACAGTTTGATGAAAAATTTTGAAAATGATTACGCTAGTTTACCTGAGAGCTTCTATCAAAGAACCGAGGCAACAAAGGTTGCAAACCCATCCCTTATAAAATTCAATAATGAAATGGCTCAAGAGCTTGGCTTGGATGGTATCGAAGAAAAAGAAATCATAGAAATTTTTTCTGGAAATAAAATCCCGGACTCAAGTAAGCCATTAGCACAAGCCTATGCTGGTCATCAGTTTGGTAACTTTGTACCTCAACTTGGAGATGGTAGAGCACTTTTACTCGGTGAGATCATCGATAAAGACTCCCAGCGCAAAGATGTTCAGCTTAAAGGTTCTGGCAGGACGGCTTTTTCTAGAGGAGGAGATGGTAGAGCTTGGCTTGGACCAGTTATACGTGAGTACTTAGTCAGTGAAGCGATGCACCATTTGGGTGTGCCAACAACCCGCTCACTTGCAGCAATAAGCACTGGAGAAACTATCCGTAGAGAAAAAGAACTACCTGGTGCGATTTTAACAAGAGTGGCATCTAGCCATATTCGCGTAGGTACTTTTGAGTATTTTGCTTGCCGCAAAGATCACGAAGCTCTAAAGATTCTTGCTGACTACTGTATCCAGCGCCATTATCCAGACTGTGCTGCTAACTATCTATATTTTTTTAAGGCTGTTGCAGCAAAGCAAAGTAAGCTTGTTGCCCATTGGATGTCTCTTGGTTTTATTCATGGTGTTATGAACACAGACAATTCCACTATCAGCGGTGAGACAATCGACTATGGTCCTTGCGCTTTTATGGACTTTTTTGATAGTAACCGAGTCTTTAGTTCTATCGATCATAACGGGCGCTATGCTTATGGCAACCAAGCAAGTATAGTTTTGTGGAACCTTTCTTGTCTTGCAAATTGTTTGATGATTTTGATTGATCCAGACGAAAGCAAGGCAGTACCGATACTAAATGAAGCACTTGAGAAAATCAAACTAGATATTGATTATCAAGTGAAGCTTGCCATGATCAAAAAACTAGGTTTTGATGAACCTGGAGAAGAAAACTTGAAACTTTTGTTTGAGTTTTTACAATTACTAGAAAAAAATAGAGCTGATTTCACTCTGGCTTTTCGCTATTTAAATAAGCTAACAAGCAAAGATTCAGACTCAAAGGAGTTTTTCCTACTCTTTGATAAGCCTGATGCCGAGCTGGATAGCTGGATCGAGCAATGGCAAGCTGTAGTCAAGCCTGATGATCTGCAAGAAAAATTAGACCAGGTCAATCCTATATTTATTCCTCGTAACCATTTAGTAGAAGAAGCTATAGAAAAAGCTCACCTGGCACATGATTTTTCTATGATGCATGAGCTTGCTGAGGTCTGGAAAAATCCTTATCAATTTCAGGAGCAATTTACCAATTTCACCAAAGCACCAGTGGACAAAGAAACTGATTACATGACTTTTTGTGGTACCTAATAAAGTCATGTAATCAAAATGATAATTTACATATCAAAAATCAAAAAATGAGTTTTAGCAAGAGCCATAAGCTCAAGCTTAGTTTTGCTTTCAAGACCCAGTCCATCACCACTACTTAGCTTTAAGTTATCAAGCTCAAGTTCTCCTTCGATAATTTGCAGCCAAGATTTTTCTTTGCTTAGATTTAACTCTAGTTTTTTCCCTGCTTCTAACTGGGAAGCATAAATATCACAGTCCTGGAGTATAGAAATAGAACCATCCCTAGCATCTTTGGAGGCAATTAAAAGCAAGTTGTTGTTTTTTAAAGACTCATCGAATGCTTTTTGTTCGTAATTTGGCTCACTTTGTTTTATCTCAGGTTTAATCCAGATTTGTAGAAATTTTACTTGTTCATTTTGAGAGGCGTTGTATTCACTATGCTCAATACCTGAGCCAGCACTGATTCTCTGTACTTCGCCAGCACCAATAGTATATTCATTGCCTTTGCTGTCTTTGTGCTCTAGGGCACCGGAGATCATATACGTAATAATTTCCATATCACGGTGAAAATGGGTATCAAAACCAGCAGCAGCTTCTAAAATATCTTCATTAATGACTCGTAAATTTCCCCAGCCTTTATTTTCTGGGTCAATATAGCCTGCAAAAGAAAAGCTGTGATACGAAACTAAGCCCGGGTAGTTAGATAGACCTCGGTCTTGGCTTTTAATGAGTTTTTGTGTTGCTACCACCGAGGATTAGTATAGTAGACTTGTTGCGTAATTACAATTACGCTAAAACCAAGTCTTACAAAAATCTGCAAAACATATGTTTTGCTAAAGTTTTTAAGTAATCATTTTGATTACGCAAAAACTTTAGTACAGAAACAATAATACAAATGAAACGACATTAGTTTATTAGAGGAGTGTATCTCCTCGACTTGCTAATGTTCACAAGCGCCATCAAAAAGTCAGATAACAGAAAGCCTTTCACCAGATTACTATGGTTGCTTTTTTCTGAACGGGAAAATTTAACAGTATTTCTAATCTATGCTGTCATGATTAGTTTGTTGTATCTCGCAATACCACTTGCAGCACAGATACTTGTTAACACTATTGCTGCTGGTATTTTGTTTCAGCCTTTGTTGATGCTTTCTGTTGCGGTGCTTATTGGGCTTATTTTTCTTGGTATATTACGTCTTTTACAAATCTTTATTACAGAGGTGATACAAAGAAAACTCTTTGCAAAGATATCTTTTGATATCGCAAAAAAAATACCTAGAGTTGTACAAAAACACTTTGGGAAAATTTACGCACCAGAATTGGTTAACAGATTCTTTGATACAGTTACTATCCAAAAAACTTTGCATTCAATCTTACTAGAGGTACCTGCTTCATTTTTGCAAATTTTACTTGGCATAATTTTGATGGGTTTTTATAGCCCACTGTTAATCATTTTTGACACCATTTTGATTGCAGCTATTGCACTTATTGTGCTGCTTGGCTATCGTGGCTTGTCTACTAGTATCGCTGAGTCAAGTTCTAAGTACAAAGTAGCTCATTGGCTTGAAGAGCTTGCCCGCTGTCAAGTGAGCTTTAAGATGAGTAGTGTTCCAGATTACCTCATCGAAGAAACCGATAACAGGATACTTAACTATCTAGAAAACAGAAAAAAACATTTTGAGGTCATTATGAGGCAGTTTACGGCAAGCTTTTTTATCGAAGCCTTTGCTTCTACTGCTGTGCTTGCAATTGGTGGTCATCTTGTTATTAATGGGCAATTGACACTCGGGCAATTAGTGGCATCAGAGCTGATTATACTGATGATTTTGCAATCTACCGACAAGATAGTTATGAAGCTCGAGAGCTGGTATGACTTGCTTACTGGTATTGATAAGGTTAGTACTATCTCTGATTTGGAGCTGGAACGTTCTGGTGGTTTGGAGCTGAGCCATAATACTAAGGGCGCTGAGATATTGATTGAAGAATTGATTTTTTCATATATCCCTGAGCATAGAATCTTTAGTCGTATCGGTTTGAAAATCGAGTCAGGTTCTCGAACAAGTTTAGTCGGTGTCAGCGGTTCTGGTAAAACTACTCTAGCTAATTTAATATCCGGTTTATACGAACCCAATGAAGGCAATATTTTTTTCAATGGCAGCAATATTACAAGTATCAACCTAAATAGTTTAAGAGAGAATATTGCCCTTGTTAGTGATTACAACGAAATCTTTGTAGGTACGGTCGAAGACAATATTACACTTGGTCGTAAAAATATCACAAGCGCTGATCTAGAGAGAGTCAAGGATATGCTGGAGCTTGATAGTGATCTCAAGCAATACCCGAATGGTCTAAAAACTCAGCTCTTAAGTGAGGGACGTAATATTTCACTTGGACAAAGACAAAGAATTTTAATGGCAAGAGCTGTTATTTCTTCACCGCAACTTTTAATTTTGGATGAAGCTTTTGGTGGGATGGATGAGATGACTAAGCTTAAAATCATCGATAAGCTTTTTTCTAAAGACAGACCATGGACCATTCTTAATATTAGCCATGACCCTGAGGTGGTAGCTCGTACAGAATTTTTATACTTACTAGATAAAGGCAAAATCATTGAGCAAGGGCGGATGCAGGAGCTTGCTGACAGAACAAATAGTGAGTTCACTAAACTTTTTCCTGGGCTAAGCAAGCATATTAATAATGAAGGAGAGAGTAAATGAAATCTTTAGAGTCGATTAAAGCTCCTTTGGTTATCAAATCAATTTCCTATGTCTCCTTACTAATTTTTACTATAGTGGTGGTTTTTTTGTTTTTACCTTGGCGCCAGACAGTGACAGGACAAGGAAAGGTTACAGTTTTTTCGCCGATGCAAAGACCACAAAGTATCAACTCACAAATTGATGCTCGTATCAAAAAATGGCATGTAGTTGAAGGTCAGTATGTATCTAGAGGGGATTTGCTACTTGAGCTTGATGAAGTTAAGCCAAAGTATCTTGATAAAGATCAACTCAAAAGACTTAAAGGACAGCAACAAGCTTTAGCTCAAAAAAAAGCTGCAACCCAAAGACTAATTACAAGCCTGGAGAATCAAATCCATTCTCTTACTGATTTACAGAACGCTGCTGTGCCAAATGCTGATCTTAAGATTAAACAAAGTAGCGATAAGTTAAGAGCAAATAAGCAAAAATATATAGCAGCTGAACAGAACTATAAAACAGCATCTTTGAATTTTGATAGGCGCAAGCAACTCTTTGATAAAGGACTGAGTTCACAAAGAGATTTTGAGCTTGCTGAGCAAAAATTTATCAAAACACAATCTGAATTTGAGGCAGCAAAGGCAGATTTAGATATCGCAGATAGGGATATTAAGATGGCAGAGTTTGATTTTTCAAAAGTTTCTGCTGAGACCAGTTTAAAAATACAAGAAGCAGAAGCGAAGCTGGCTCAATCTTTTGAAAAATTAGCTGGTATCAATAGTGATATTTATAAACTGGATATTCAAACAGCAAATTTCGAAAGTCGTGTTTTGCAAAGAATGATCTACGCGCCAGTCGATGGTCAAGTAGTAAGATTAAAAGCCTTAGGTCAAGCTGAAATTATAAAAGCTGGTAAAGAGCTTGCTGTCATTGCTCCTGATACCAGTGATCAAGCTGTCGAGCTTTATATCTCAGATGTATTCATACCTCTTATATCCATCGGTAGAGATGTTCGTTTACAATTTTCGGGCTGGCCTGCCTTACAATTTTCTGGTTTTCCCTCTGTTGCAATTGGTACTTTTGCCGGTCAAGTAGCTGCAATTGATGCAAGCTCAAAGGATAATCAGTATCGTATTTTAGTGAAGCCAAGTCATGAGCATATTGAAGCTGGTGATGAACTCGAATGGCCAAAACCAGAATTACTTAGACCAGGTACTAAAACCCTTGGTTGGATTATTTTAGATGAAGTCCCACTGTGGTACGAGTTGTGGCGTGTACTCAATGGCTTCCCGCCAACAATTTTAGAGAGTGCCAAACAAAAACTTCCAAAAATAAAATGAGGATAAGAAGGCTACTAGTTTTAATAGTTTTACTAGCTTCAAATCAAAGTGTCAGAGCTTTGGATTCATATCAAAGCAATGGCCTTGAGTTATTAGCACCAATTAACTTAGAAAAAAGCCTTGCTAGATTCAAGTCAAGTGTGCAAATCAATGATGAGGCAGGATTGATCAATGCTGGTGGAGAGCTTGGTTTTCAAGATTTTTATACTATAGTAAAAGCAAACCACCCTGACATTATTAAAGCTGAGATTAATCGTAAAATCTCAACAACAAAACGTAAAGCAGCTCAAGGTGCTTTTGATCCTTCTATTAATTCTAAAAATGCCTTTAGAAGATTTAACAGCACTTCTGATATTGGAGAAGCCCAAGATACTTTTCTTTCTGAGACAAGTTTGGATTTTCTTACTGGTTACGGTGCTAAATTTGGTGTGGGTGCCAAGTATGCTGTTGGTGACCTGGTGACAGGTATTTCTCCTACTGGTGATACAGGTGAGTACTTCATTAAAGCCCAGATTCCACTTTTACGAGGAGCTATTTACAATTCAAAATATATCAAAGAAAAATCAGCCAAATTAAATGAAACTATTGCAGATTTTTTACTTTTTAGATCACAAATCAAGACCTTAGATAAATCAACAAAGGCTTATTGGGACTGGGTTGCAAGCAAGCAGATACTAGATGTGGAAAATAATTTATTGAATATTGTTAATGGACAAGTAAGCTTTGTCGCTGAGCAAGCTAAGCTTGGTAATTTAGCACAAATCTCAGTTATAGAAGCTCAAAGAGAATTACAAAAAAGACAGTTTAAGGTTAACAGCTCTACTCGTGGATTGCAGAAAGATAGTATTGAACTTGCTAAATTTCTCTGGTCTAACGATGGCAGGCCTTATGCTATTCCAAGGGCAAAGCAAGTTCCTGACAGCTATGTAGAGCCGCAAATGATTGATTATGAAAGCTTGCAAATTGCTAAATTGAAAGCACTCTCTTTAAGACCAGAACTGCAGGCACTAAATCTTTCTCGGGATATCTCTGAACTAGAGCGCAAGCTTGCAAAAAACCAAATCTTACCTCAGTTTGATATTTATACAAATTCTGGTATCGAAACCGGTGAGGATAGTATTGGACCAGCTTTTGAAGCTGGCGTGACTCTTTCTATTCCACTAAGAGTGAGAACAGCAAAAGGAAAGATGGAAGAAGCCGAGCTTAAAATTAAAAAGCTGAATTTGCAAGAAAGACAATTGATACAAAATATTTTCTTGGAGCTTGAAGATATAGTCTCAAAGCTCAATACATCTTTTCAAAAATATCAAGCTAGTAAAAACAACTATCAGCTATCGGTCAAACTAGAAGAAGCCGAAAAAGATAGATTCGATTTAGGTTCTAGTACTTTGTTTTTAGTTATCAGAAGACAAAGAGCTAGGGTTGAAGCTAATGTTGAGCTCATCAAAACTATTGCTGAGTATCAAAAATCAAAAATCAGATTTAAGCTTTTACAGGGCTTGATTTAAAGGCGTGTCGCCAAACCTTATACACAAAGCGAAGGGCTTTTAGTAGATGACTAGGCTGGAAGTTCAATATTTACTTGAGTGTATTTGCCAAAGCTAGATTCTATAAAAATATTGCCTCCAAGAAAATTAGTGATGCGTTTTGCTATAGAGAGACCCATGCCGTGCTTATCATAACCACTATTAGCATCAAGCTTTGAAAAGGGCTGTAGAACTGTAGCAAGAAACTTTTCTTCAATACCAATGCCATGGTCTTTGATACTAAAACAATGCTTGCGCTTCTGCTTTTTGTAATTGATTTGTAGATCAACGCCATTCTCATGACTAAAGTCCTTAGCATTTTTCAAGATTTCATAGAAGACTTTTTTGACCAGAGGCTCTTTACTGTAAAGCTTTGGTAGGTCAGCCATTTTAATGCTTTCATGATTAAGTTTCAGATCAATAATTATATTGTCGATTAAGTCATTCATAGAAATTTCACTTAAATCAGAGTCATCATCTGTGATGATGAGGTAATCTCGTAGACAAGTGATTAGTTGAATGATTCTATTAGCCTCATCTTCAATAATCTCCAAAAATTCGAAGTTTTCGTCATCATGCTCTTGTGTATTACCGCTCATTTTTGATTTGAGCATGGATAGGTACACAAGAAGAGCTCTAGTAGGCTCTTTTAAACTATGCGAGCAGGCATAAGCAGTATTAGCCAAGTCTTCGCTGTATATTTCTAAGGTTTCAATATGACGTTCTTTTTCTTTTTGGTAGTCTTTGATTTTGGCTTCCATTGGTAAAAAGATGACAAAGATTTCAAATATGATTGTCAATAAAGTCAGTGCCAAAACAATTTTTTCCATCAAGAAAAGTTGTTCTGTGACATCATTACCCTCTTTTTCGTATTGATGGACCATTGAGTTTAAAGACTCAAGAAGCTCTCCTCGACTGGCTTTGATAATATAATCTAAGTCACGACTTTGATAACTAGTGCTGCTGATTTTTTTTGCTCGGCTGATAAATTCTTTAACTTGATTGTCAAGTTTAATAGGCTCTTCAAAATATATCGAACTAACTTCGGGTGATTTTTCTTGAGGTAGATCCATCTCTGCACTGCCAAGGCTTAAAGCTCGGTGAGATGTTTCCATTAAATTTATTGATTCAGTAAGTAACTTTAACTGCCGGTTCTTGTCACTTTGACTATTACTTGAGTCATAGAGAATTGCATATTTAGCTATTCTTTGAGATAGCATTCTTTGGCGTCCACTGACATTAACCAAGTGAGCGTTACTTTTGTTGGAGTCGATAATAGAGGAGATCGAAAAAAAAGCAGCAAAAGACAAAAGTAAAAACAGTGTCATTGCTATGAGATAACGAAGTCTCAAATTAATTTTTGCAAGGCTAGCCACTTAATTAACTAACCCAAAATACTAGGGTTTAAACCTTACATCCTGAATCTTGGATCTCTTGCTTTAAATAGTCTAGTCTACTTTGTGGATGGGGGTGAGTACTTAGGTATTCAGATAGTTTATTGCCTCTTTGTTTTTGGGACATTTTCTCAAAAAACTCGAGTTTGCCAGGGTCTTGGCAATAAAACTCTACCACCATATCCTTGGCAAAAAGATCGGCTTCTTTTTCACTACCACGGCTATAGTGCAGGCTATGTAAGTAAGAGACTCCATCATAGATAGCGCTTTTTTTGAAAAATAAGTACTTGACCCCCGAAAATAAATGATGACGCATAATGCTGTTGCGCACATGCTTTTCTTCAATGTGTCCAAGCTCATGAGCGACTACAAAAGCAAGTGCTACTTCATTATCTAGAAAGTCAATCAAGCCTGTATTGATTACTAGTCGTCTTCCTAAGCTAGCATAGGCATTGATCTCTTTAGATTCTTTTATTTCAAGCTTGTATTTATCTCGTCTTTGATCAATATGCGTGAGAAATTTACTTAGCATTGCTTCAATTTTGTCTCTATCTTCAGCTCTATTTTCAGAACTTGCTGGCATAATGCATAATGTGACTAGTAGAAGTATTATTGCTGCTTTCATTACTTTGTTTATTATAGCTAAGCCTTTAAAGCGAAATTTATGGCGCTAGACTGGTTTCTCGCATCTATGGCTATGGTGCATCGTTATAACCTTTTAAATGAAGCTGAGTTTGATGGTATTGATGGCTATAACTTTACTTTAGCGACTCAGATTAAATATGTTTTTTGAGATATGCAATTAAGCATCTATGATATGGTTTACTAAAAAGGAAGTATTGGAACTACCTCCAATACCCATCCTCTCTAAGATTCTGTTCCAAGTTTTAATGACTTTGGCACGGTCTGTGTAAACATATGCAAGCTTTTTATCTCCAGGGTTAGCTGATATTGCTGCTAATGTAAATTGAGGTGTACCAGATCTCTCTCCTGTTCCAAATCTTCTTAATAAGCTTGCTGTTTTGATCATACTATCAAGCATTGAAGTATGACCGACTCTATTGCCATGGTCATCGTTACCATGGTTGCCAATATTATTGTCTGTTGTTAAATAACGGCCTGCGCCTGTCTCAGTAGTAAATAAAGCATGGAGTTTACCAGCATTGATTCCTTGGTTTTCAGCGGCTTGTAGTACCAATTCGGCGTATTGTTCAGCAGTCATGGTGTCACTACCATCTGCGTTTCTTATTGAACCTTTGTGCTTTGATTTTACCCAATCTTTTCTCCAGACATAATGAGTTACATCATGCATTATTTTTCGCTTCATCTCTTCGCGGCTTAGCCCTGCATATAAATCAGAAACTCTATTGGGGTCGATATTTGAAGAATAATTAACATTGATTGTTTCTTGGCCGGCTAACCCTCTTGGATTTGCAGCAATCACAGATTCATCTCTCTTATTTCGAGGTAAAGTGCTTGAGTCTAAACTCGAATTGATAATACCAGTAGTTGGGAAACTCTTTTCAAGTTCTTCTTGCAATCTAGCGAAAATAGTATTAGGCATATATTTTGACTCCAATGGACCTTTTGAGATAGTGAAACCTGAGCCTAAACAGGTCGAAACAAAAACTCTAATAAATATATCGCTGTAAAATTTGAGTCATTTATGGACTTTGATATAACCAAAGTTTAACCTTAATCTCTTAATATCTAAATGTAATTCTAGATTAAGAGAGGTTAAGAACAGTGTCCATAGATGCAAGAGTTAATTCACCACCTCAAGATCATTCAAATCTGCCTGGTATTGTATGGGATTATTCTGGGGATGCTCCACAAGCTGTTGCAGTGGCTGACCTAGATCCTGA
>CAWUIS010000042.1:0-10864 GCA_963922625.1 uncultured Candidatus Melainabacteria bacterium
AGAGAAAGCCAAGGCTGAAGCTAAAAAGATAGCTGAAGAGAAAGCCAAGGCTGAAGCTAAAAAGATAGCTGAAGAGAAAGCCAAGGCTGAAAAGCTAAGAAAAGAAAGACAAAACTTGGTCAGAGAAAGATACAGCCTCAGACCTAAAGCGGTCACAGCCTTAAATGGAGGATATGCAAGCTACGGTTACACAGCAGCAGCTATAAAAAAAGAAGCTTTAAAAATTATTCAACGAAATATCAAAAATGCTCAAGTAGACTGGGGTAGAACTGCAGCATTGAAAGCAAATACAAAGTACCCTGTCAAATATATAGGAGAAAAGAATGGACGGCTTGAGTACAAGTTTGGACCTATTACAATCTCCTCTACAAAACCAATCACAGATCGGAAAATTCGAAGGGTAATTCGTGAATTCCAAAAAGCTACAGGTGGCTCATCTGCAAGTAACACATCGCTAATGTCAGTCTTTACCACAGATAGGTAATCTAACAACGAGATCCAATCAAAACCTTATGAGTACTAATCTCCATCTCATCATTCAAGCTTGGCAATTCATCACATTTAAGCGCGCGTAAAATCAATTCATCAGCCAGATGCGGATTTTTGGGTAATAGACTTCCGTGTAAATAGGTGCCAATGCAGTTTTTATAATAAGCACCTTCAAAACCATCCTCACCATTATTACCATGACCCTTGATAATTTTTGCAAGTGGTTTTGTAGCTGAATCTTGTCTAGAAAAACGAGTCCTACCAGAATGATTTTCAAAACCCACTAATGTCTTCAGCTCGCTCTCAAAACTTAAAGGCAAAAGCAGCTCAGCTACAACATTAGCAACTAGCCGGTCTTGCTTATCCGTGTTTTCTTGTTTGATGGCCTCGGTATAAACATCCAAAATTCCCAAACCTTCGATCTCATCAGCTTCTGAAGTCTGGTAAGTTTTACCAAGCAATTGATAACCACCACAAACAGCGAGTAAAGGTTTTTCAAATTCAATTACTGCCTTAAGTTCGTTTTTTCTAATTGCCAGGTCTTTAGCAACATCGCTTTGTTGTGAGTCTTGACCGCCGCCAATAAAAAATAAATCAAAATCAGAGAACTTTTTATTATGCTCACCAATGGTGATATTCTCCAGCTCAAAATCAAGTCCACGCCATTCAAGCCTCCTGGTCAAAGCCAGTATATTACCCTTATCCCCATAAAGATTTAAAAAATCTGGATAAAGATGAGCTATTTTGAGTTTTTGTCTAAATGTCTTCTTCATCACCTTCCAAGAATAACATCGACTTTAAAGATGCTTCTCTGGCGATTAATTTTGCAGGGTATAATTCGTTCAAATCTCCGCCCTGCTCGTGGACATTTTTAAGTGCGCTAACAATTGATTCTCTTATTTCTGGAGTGTTTTCAATGACTGATAAAACGTTTTTGTAGTAATCCTCAAGATCACCAAAACTCATTTCTGCTGAGTCGACTCCCTTAGAATCTGGTGCATCTTCATTAGCCTCAAGACTAAGACCATCAACAAGACCTTTCTTCTTGACCTTCTTTTTCTTGATCAGCTCAGATACAAAACTGTATGCCAGCATTTTATTAACTTGGCCGACTTCCATGAGTAAATAATTTCCTTTCCCTTTCCCTCTAAAAACAAATTCTTTGTCTCTATAAGTATCTATATCGGTTCAATAGCCTAGGGTCTTTAATTTTAATTATAAAGTTTTTCTTAGAGCCTATGCAACAAGTCCCAATAACTATGATTTTTTGCGAATAATGTCGAGGAGCTTAATCTCAAAGCTCAAATCTTCATCAGCAAGAGGATGATTCATATCAATAAAAGCAAAGTCGCCATCGATTTTTTTAACCGGAAAGGGTAAATAACCAGAAGGTTGTTTGACATTAACTTTACCGCCTTCCTCGATATCCGGAGGAAGCTTTGTTAAAGGCACCTTAATAATCCTGCCCTGAGAATAAATACCATAGGCTTCTTTGGCAGGCACAAAAACTTTTTTGCTTTCCTCTAATTTCATACCAATAATCGCTTCTTCAAACTTTGGTAAAACTTCACGAGCACCAATCTTAAACATAAAAGGCTTGGTACCAATATTTGAGTCAAAAACAGAGCCGTTATTCAGCGTACCTTTATATTCAACCTGAACAAGATCCCCCTTCTTAGCTTTTTTAGACCACCATAAAGCTTGGGCAGGCAAAGAACAAAACAATAAAACTAGTACTAGTCTTTTCATAAGAATATTATAATCTAGAGATGCTTTTAATTTGTTCAGCCTGGGATCAGGAAAATAAATACCTTGAGCAAAAATCAAAAAATATTCTGGTGAAGTCACTGGGAGTTGGCTTTTTAGCTGCTGCTACAAGTCTAGAAAGGATCTTGAACGAAAATCCTAATATCAAAAATATTTATTTTATTGGCACTGCTGGCAGCTATAACAAAAACTTAGCTATCGAAGATTTGGTACAAGTAACCAAAGCTGGACTTTTGAATCTCGGTACTGTCTTGGATAAAGCTTATGTGCCGCAACCTTATCCACAAGTTTCAGCCAAAATAAATCCTGGCTTGAATGTCAAACTTGTTGATTGTCTTTCAGCAATGGAAATTACTAAAAGTATCGAATACTCACAAATCATTGTAGAAAAACACAAACGCGAAAGAGAGCTAGTCGAAAACATGGAACTCTACGGGCTAGCTACTGTTGCCAACAAACATCGCATACCCTGGACTGCACTACTTGGCATTACTAACTTTACCGATGTTGATGGGCATCAAAACTGGAAAGACAATCATTCAAAAGTTAGCCAAAAGCTTTGTAATTTACTGAATAATTTTTAAAGTCTATAAATACAAAGTTTTTACTTGATCTGCGATCTTATTAAACACAGGCCCTGCAACAGTATCTCCCCAACCACCATCGGTTTGTGGATCATCAATAACAACCAAGCAGATGTATTTTGGATTTTCAGCTGGGAAATAACCCAAAAACGAAGCGACGGTATTTTTCTTAGAATAACCTCCACCTGCTTTGAGTTTCTCTGCAGTACCAGTTTTACCAGCAACACTCAAACCTGCAACTCGTCCCGCAATTGAATTTTTCTCAGTGATATTGTGCTCTATTGAATCAGCAAGCATAGTGGTCACTAGTTTTGCAGTATCGTTATACAAGACCTGCTTTCTTTCTATACCAGTATCATTACTAGAAATATTTTGCTTTAAAAGAGTGGGTCTCACCCAAAAACCACTATTGGCAATAGCATTGATGCCAGCAATAAGCTGTAAAGGGGTAATAGAGATAGCGCCATGACCAATACCTGTTGTAGCGGTATCTGATTTGCGCCAACGGTTGAATTTATGCAAAATACCTTTTGACTCACCGGCTAGCTCAACACCTGTTTTAAAGCCAAAATTAAAGCGCCTTATGTATTTGTAAAAAACTTCAGGTCCCATCAATAAGGCTAAGTGAGCAGCAAAGGGATTACTGGATCTCTCAAATAAACTTTGTAAGCCAAGTTTTTCTGCTTTGGTTTTACCCTTGATGTAATTATGGTTTTTGATTTTCCACTTATCAACTTCAAGGTATCCCTTATCAATAAAGCTATGATCCGCGCTTACTGTCCCAGAATCTAGTGCAGAAGCCACGGTGACAATTTTAAAGATGGAACCTGGTTGGTAGACATCAACCAAAGACCAGTTTTTGATGTCTTGAATTGAGTAATTATAATATTTATTTGGGTTAAAACCAGGACTAATAGCCCATGCTAAAAGCTCTCCTGTATTAACTTTCATGACAATTGCAGTTGCTCTTTGAGACTTAGTTTCGATGACTCTTTGCTTTAAAACTTTCTCCACATAAACTTGCAATTGAGAATCTATACTCAATTCAAGCTTTGCTTGTGGGTTTTTCAATAAAAACTCTTCATTGGTAGATTCTAGTCCCTGCCTGGCTTTACCATAAATATCAACAAATCCAATAAGATGAGATGCCATTTGATCTTGAGGATAAAAACGCGAGCGCACCTTACGCAAATAAAGCAACTTAGAATTTAATGCCTTTATTTTTTGAGCTTGTAACTTGGTGAGGTTATAAGCAAGAGTCTGACTAGAATTTTTAAAAATTAAATCATGATTTTTAAAACTGATAATGGCATCCAAGTCTCTTGCTAATTTGTTTCTATCTTCATCGCTTTTAACAGGATTATATTCAAGAGTATATTTATCAACATCCAGAGCAAGTACTCTAGAGTTACGATCCACAATATCACCGCGTTCGATATCAATCTTGATACCAGATTTTTTGTTTTTGTGAATAGCACTGTATTTCTTATAATCTAAAACTTGAAATTGAAATAAGCGCAAAAAAATTACAGCAAAAGCAATAGCAATAAGGATTTGAACTATACGATACCTGAAGCCGGACATCTACAAAACCTCATAAGAACCTAAGCACTTATAGTAAGAAAAATGATTTTTTGCTTGCCTAATCAAATCATCAAATTGCTCATCATCACTATGCAGGTCAAAATCAACCAAAAACATATAAATGCCTATATTTTTTTTAGCAGGACGAGATTCAATCCTAGAAAGGTTCACATGATTAACAGCAAACAGCCTCAAAATTGTTTGTAAACTACCAGGTTCGTTGGTAGTTTCAAAGAGAATGGAAGTTTTCCTTTTGATAGCAGCATTAGCAGAGCTTCTCATGCGATCAGAAGGGTCTTTAGACAAAACCCAAAAGCGCGTCTCGTTGATACTGGCATCGTTAATAGATTGCTGCAAAAGCTTTAGATTATAAATATCAGTACAGGCTTTACTAGCAATAACGACTTCCTTAGAGACATCTTGATCAGCAGCAAATTTATGAGCAAGATCTTTTGCAGCAGTACTATTAGAAGATCTTGGGATAATCTCAGCGTTTGGTAAATTCTTCCTGATAAAATCCATACATTGCCCTAAAGCCATATGGTGAGCAGAAATCCGCACAACCTCATTGAGCTTAGTTTCAAAATTGTTTGCTCCTAAAAGGCAATGCTCAATAGGAAGAATGTATTCATTAACAACAAAAATATTATCGGTTTTTTGCAAAGCATCGATGGTTTCAGCAACACCACCAGCAATAGAATTCTCAACTGGTACTACAGCTCTATCAGCCAGCCCTGCATCCAAATCATGAATGATATTAGTAATAGTTGAGCCAGGTATTAAATCAGCATCAGCAAAGATTTTTTGAGCAGTGATATGAGTATAAGATGCTTCTGGACCCAGATAGGAGGTTTTCATTATAGTAAAATTCTAACATCGACATTGAAACACTAAATCTCAAACTAAAAGAATACGATGATCGCTGTCTTGAGAACTTAGAGCCTATCCTCGAGGAGATTGCGGCAAAATCGAAGGCCCTTGCCTCTAATTTGAAAGATTGCATAGAGCAGCTACAATCAAGCGACCGTTATTTAAGAGCTTATCGAGGTGAAAACATTGCCATCAAAGAATCTGAGCTTGAGGGAGGAGAGTTTGAAATTTTCCGCAAATATGTAAGACTATTAAGATCCTGCACCATAATGTGCGGTCAAGAATGCTCTCAAAAATTTAAAAAAATTTTCATTGATTTTTTTGCTGGGAGCAGGCTAAAACTAGCTAAAGAATTCAATGAAAACTCTCACTAGGCAAACAAAGCACTTTTCTCTGGATTTTGAGTCTGCTTTTTATAATTTTTCTACTTTAGTCAATCATGATGCTCAAATTTTCAATGAGTTGAATAATCCTGAGCTTGTTATTGGACTTGACGAAGTTGGCAGAGGATGTGTCGCTGGTCCTATTTATACCGCTGCGTATTCCTGCTCCGATTTTTACACCAGAGCAAAAAAGCTGCTAAAAACCATTAGCTATTACGAAAAACTCCTCGATGAAAAAATATACTCCCTACTACTTCTTAACGACAGTAAAAAAGTTGCCCATAATTACAGAAGCGGTTTATGCCAGAGTCTTCTAAATATTCCTTCTCAGGATAACCAGGGACATATTTTTCATAGCATCGCCTCAAAGACAGCTAAAAATGTCGACCAAGAAGGCATCATCGAATGCCTGTGGCAGTGCATGGCACAGAACGTTAATGAACTAATCGACGATTATAAATACTATTATCAAAGTTTACCTAAAAGCATTTTGCTTTTGGTTGATGGCAGGCATTGCATCCCAGATTTGCAAGCGCGTTTGCATCAGTCTATTGCCAAGGAGGATCTGGATCAAATTTCAATACAACAAAAAAATATCATCAAAGGAGATAACCATAGTGCTTTAATTGCAGCAGCCTCCAACCTTGCTAAAAATGCTCGCGATGAATATATGAAAAGTAAAAAAGACAAAGATTACGGCTGGAACACTAATGTAGGTTACGGCACCAAGAAACATCTTGAAGCCATTAAAGAAAAAGGTTTAAGCAAAGAGCACAGAAAAAGCTTCTTGAAAAACTACAGTTACTCAGATTTATCTTTGACAAGCAAAGAGTAAGCACAAGGAATCAAAAACAAAGTTAGCAAAGTAGCAAAGCTCATACCAAAAACAATCACGATGCCAAGGCTCTGGCGTGATTCGGTTCCAACACCAAGAGCAAGTGCCACAGGCACCAAACCTAAAATCGTCGAAATCGCTGTCATCAAAATTGGTCTCAAGCGTAACTTAGAAGCTTTCAAGACAGCTTCGCTAACCTTCATACCTTCATCTCGTAGTTGATTCATAAATTCAACTAACAAAATGCCGTTTTTAGTAGACATACCTATAAGCATAATCATCCCTATTTGAGAATAAATATTGAGGGAAATATTAGTAAATTGAGGGATGACGTACTGCAACCAGAAAAACTTTTGTCCCAAAATCGCAATTAAAACTTGAGTAATCCAAGGGAAAAACTGAAAAGCATAAAGCCCAAGTAAAGCTCCAAGTAAAGCTAAAGGTACAGTCAGCATAATAATAATAGGAGAGATGAAGCTTTCAAATTGACCAGCTAAAAATAAATAAGCAAAGATCAAAGCTACAACAAAGCCAAAATACAAAGCTGAGTTTGAGTCTTTGGTCTCGCGTGAAGCACCTTTAAAATCTATTTCAGCATCTGCTGGTATATTTTCCATTTCTACAAGAACTTTACGCGCAAGATCCTCAAGCTCTTTAAGACCATCAGTAGGAGTGATTCCTTGTTTTGGGGTTGCTCCAATGGTGACTGATTTTTTTCTATTGTAGTGATTTAATTCAGCAGCACCAACTGTCTCCTTGATAGTAATGAGGTTAGAGAGCATAACCAATTTACCAGAAGCGGTTCTAACACCAAATTGACCAATTTTCACCGAGTTATTTTTGCCTTGACGCGGTAATTTTAAAATCACTTCGTACTTTTCACCGTTATCATTGAATTCTGTTACATCAGAACCTGCAAACAAAAGCTCAATTGATTTAGAAATTGATTCCATCGCTATCCCTAGAGACAAAGCTTTATCACGATCAATCTCGATTGAAATCTCAGGCTTATCCAAGCTCAAATCAGACCTTGCAAACTGCAAAGAAGGCAATGTGAAAGCACCTTTAGTAACTATCGCTGATGCTTTAACCAAGAAATCTAAATCATTACTTTTTATCACCAGCTGAATTGGCTGAGCCCCAAAACCACTATCGGGTCCAGATTTTGGAAGGATAGGTAATGTGAAAGTCTCTGGCATCATAAAAAATTGCGGATAAAGTGGACCAACAATAGCACCAGCTTTCTTGGCTCTTTCACTCCAATCTTTTAGCCTTGCAATCAAAATACCAGAGGTAACTTTTCCGGGAGCATCAATACCAAAAGCGGCAACAGAGATAGTAGTATTCACTTCTGGTATTTTTGCAAGAAGATTTTCAGCTTTTCTGATCTGCCGGTCCATAAGATCTAAATTTCCACCAGTCGGAGCTTTAAAAATGACAAAAAAAGTACCTCTATCTTCATCTGGGATAAAGTCTTGCGGTAAAGCTTTGAATAAAAATACAATAGCTGGTATACACAAAAGTAAGACTGTGACAGTAAAAGACTTCCTGATTTTTATAATAAAGATCAGGATTTTTTGATAAAAGTTTTCAAGAGCAACAAAGGTATTTTCAAGCCAATTTAAAAGCTTTTGGTAGAAAGTCTTTTTAGAGCCCTCCTGCTCTTCGTCTTTTTGTCTTTTAGCTCTTGATCTAAAAACCTTAGAACACAACATTGGTGCCATAGTCAAAGCTACAAAAGATGAGATCGAGGTCGCAAAACAAAGCGAAAAAGCAAATTCAGACAATAGCCTGCCAGTAATGCCAGTAAGAAAACCAACCGGTAAAAAGATTGAAATCAAGACAAGAGTTGTTGCTAATACCGCAAGTGTAATTTCTTCAGCACCTTTTTTGGCAGCTGCTTTTGGCTCCATTCCTTCTTCAATATACCTATAAATATTTTCAAGTACGATAATCGAATCATCAACAACAATACCAATAGCAATGATTAAACCCAGTAAGGTCATTTGATTGATAGTGAAGCCCAAAAGTTGAATTCCAATCATGACTCCAATCAAACTAATTGGAATCGCCAAACCAGGCACTAAAGTACTACGCACATTTCTTAAAAACACAAAAATGACAAGCAAAACAAAAAGTGTTGCCTGCAAAATAGTGCTGTAAAGTTCTTTTAAGCTAAGACGAATAAACTTGGAAGAATCATAACCAATATCAAGAGTAATATCCTCTGGGATTTTTTTGTTCAGTTTTTCCATGAGAACATTAACAGCATCCGAAATCTCAAGAGCATTAGACTTAGATTGACGTACAATTCCTAAGCCAAAACCTTGATTACCATTGAATCTCACAAAACTTCTATCATTTTCTGCTGCTAAACGAATATCTGCAACATCTTCTAAACGGATAATAGAGGCAGCATTAGCTGAGTTGTCATTAGAATTTTTTATAATGAGATTAGCGTAGTCTTCTAAGCTAACCATTTTTGCATCAACATTGATACTATACTCACGGTATTTTGATTGAATACGACCGGCAGGTAATTCAATATTATTTTTTTGTAGAGCCTCTTTGATATCCAAAATCGTCAGATTATAGTAAGCAAGACGCTGTGGATCGATTAAAATCTGAATTGACTTCCTGCGCTCACCACCAAAAATAACTTTAGATACTCCAGGTACATTTTGAAAATAATCTCTAATTTCTTTATCAGTAAACTCAGAGAGCTCTATCAAATCCCGGGTATCAGATTGAACTCTAACCCATATCACAGGCTGAGCATCAGAGTCAGCTTTAGCAATAACAGGCTCTTCGGCATTTTCAGGTAAACGAGAACGAACACGAGAAATTTTATCGCGTACATCTTGTGCCGCAATATCAATGGACCTCTCTAAAACAAACTCGATAGTAATTGAACTCACCTGATCACGGCTGTTAGATGTCATAGAGCGGATTCCTTCAACACCACTCAACTCTTCTTCCATCAAATCAGTAATCTCTGTTTCAATCACTCTGGCACTAGCACCTGGATAAACCGTAGTAACTGTAACTACTGGAGGATCAATATCTGGATACTCCCTCACTGGCAGGTTTTGGTAAGCAATCACACCAGCAAAAACTATTACCAGCGACATTACTGTCGCCAAGACCGGTCTTTTAATAGATAAATCAGAAAGAGATGAAATAGCCACCTAAGATTTCTCCTCTACTTTAATTAATTTAGCGCCTGGATAGATACTAGTCAGACCAGCATAAATCACTTGATCACCTTCTTTGATACCTTTAACAATCTGCACTATTCCTGGCTCTCTTAGACCAGTTTTGATAGGAACTCGCTTTGCTTTGTAAGCTGGTGGAGGAGGTCCATTTGGACGAGATGGAGGTAGCTTGTCTTTTTCTTCTTGGCTCAAATCCTCAGCCAGGTATATGTACTCTTGCCCCTGCTCTAGGTAAATAGCTTCCTCTCTTACTAAGACAGCGTCTTTTAGGTTTTTGATTTCTTGTTTGACTTTAACAAACTGGTTTGCTCTTAATAATCTTTCTGGATCAGGTACTGTTGCTCTCACCAAAATAGTTCTGGTAGTTTTATCAACATTTGGCGCGATGAAACTCACCTTAGCTAAAAATTCCTTTTCAGGATAGGCTGATGTGGTGACAACAAGAGATTGACCTAGTTTTAATTTTCCAATTAATTTTTCTGGGATATTAAAGCTGACTCTCAACGGATAGAGATTAAGAAGATCCATGATTAAAGAACCTAGATTCAAAAAATCACCTGGATCGATATAAATAGTACCTACTCTACCTGCACTAATAGCAGTGATTAATAAATTGTCTTTTTGTGATTCAAATCTTTTAACAGCTGTTTCGTATTGGAGTAACTCTAATCTTGAGATAGCACCCTCATCAAAAAGTTTTTTGTAAGATTCAAAGTCTTGCTTTGCTTTAGATAGATCAGCAGCAACATCCTCACCTTGAATTTGTATGAGCTTATCGCCAATATTTACATACTGCCCCTCGCTTACAAAAACCTTAGCCACTTTGCCTGCCCTTTCAGCAGCAACATTAATCTCTTTATAGGCTTTCAGCTCACCAGCGGTTTCAAAAAACTGAGAAATTTTACCAAGCTGAGCTGGCTCAAATTTTACAAATAAAGGCTTTACTGCAGGACTTGCTGCCTTTTTTGGGCCAAAACAAGAACTGAGGCCAAAAACAATAAAAAGACTAAGAAGAAATAAGGCGGATTTTTTTTGATTCATGTAAAAAACACTCTAATAAATCAGACGTTAAATGTTTCAAGAGGTTTTTAAAATCTTTGTATTTTTCACTAGGCTGCATGCAAAGCCGCAACTAAT
>CAWUIS010000043.1:0-10299 GCA_963922625.1 uncultured Candidatus Melainabacteria bacterium
AAATCCGAGATAACCAAAATTTTGTGCCTGTCATTATGGTCACAGGTAAAAGTGCTAAAGAAGATATTGTTGAAGGTCTTGAAGCTGGTGCTGATGATTACATCACCAAGCCTTTTAACTGGGAAGAGCTTTTAGCTCGGGTTAAATCTGCAATCAGAAGAGCGCAACAACCAAATGCTGAGCATCCTAAAAGAATTAGATTTGGTGACTTGGTTATGGACACTAAGACCCATAGAGCTTGGCTTGGTGATAAAGAGCTGAACCTTTCTCCTCGTGAGTACTCTATGCTTGAGACCTTTATGTCAAACCCTAAAAGAATTTACTCTCGAGATGAGTTGATTGAAAAAGTTTGGGGCCTTGATTTTGATGGTGACTCAAAGACAGTTGATGTGCATATTTGTTGGTTAAGGCAAAAAATCGAAGAAGATCCTAATAAACCTAAAATTATTCAAACCGTAAGAGGTTTTGGTTATAGACTAGGTTCTTAGATCAACTATGCTATTACTCACCCGCTCTCAAGAAGAGAATAAAATCTTGGCTTCAAAGCTCAAGGAGCTTGGTTTTGACTATCTGGAATTTCCCAGTATTGCATATACTGTGCCAAGCGATAACTACAATAACCTTGATTCTTGGATCAAAAAGAACCACACCTATGACTGGGCTTTTTTTTTAAGTAAAAAAGCTGCGGAAGTTTTTTTTGAGCGCTTGCTTGCTATTGGCGGTAATTTTTTTAATATCAGTCCGCGCATGAAAATTGCTTGTGTTGGCGAGGCTACAGCAGATTTTATAAGAAACGAAATTGGCTTTCCTGTAAATTTTGTCCCGAGCGTGTTTAATTCTAGTGCTTTTATTCAAGAGTTTCTTGAGAAGTTTCATACTGAGCCAGCTGAGATTGTTTTATTTCGTAATGAAGATGTTGAGGATGATTTTCAGGAAAGGCTTGAAGCGAGCGGACATATTAAACTCTATATTTCTCCAGCTTATAAACTAGCCAAACCTCAATACCAGCAAGAAGACTTAGCTTTTTTAGCAAAACACGATTTGGAGCCTATTTTTTTAAGCTCACAAACCGCGAGAAACTTTTATGATCTTAGTCAAGGGGCTGAGCTGAAAATTAAAAGGATTTTTTCCATTGGCCCAAAGACCTCCAATACCTTAAATGAGCTATATCCAGGTCTTGAGCTGCTTGAGAGCAAAGAAGCTTTAATCGAGAGCGTGGTAGAATCAATCAGTAATGCCTACTCGCAAATCCAGTAATTCTCAATCTACTAAGCCTGAATCTAAAGCTGCCGCTGGTGCTCCTTCTTTGAATATGAGCATGGCAGAGATTAAAACTGAGCTTATCAAACTTGTGCAAGAAAAATCATTGTTTGATGGCGATATGGTTTTACCTTCGGGCAAAATTGCCACTCAATATCTAGACTTAAGCGAAACCTTACTTTCAGCTCGTGGCTCATTTCTAGCGAGCATGGCTATTCTTTATCATTTGCGTGAGGATATTAGATTTGTTGGAGGTGCTTTTAATAGAGCTAATGCTTTAGCCAGTGCAGTGTCGAGCCTGGCACAAATTAGAGGACAAGAGCTAGATACCTTTCTTGTGCTAGATGATTCTAGTACTCGCAGGTATGGACATTCTAAATTTATTCAAGGTCCTTTAAAACCGGGTGCTGATGTTTGTATTGTGCAAGATGAAGTTGTCGATGGTATTAAAGTCATTGAAACAATACGAAGACTCCAAGAAGAAGCTGATGCTCGTATAATCCAGGTGATTGCTATTTTTGACCGGCTCGACGGTGCAAAATTGCGTCTTGAGAATTACGGTGTTGACTACACTGCTATATTGACAATGAAGGATATTAGCCAAGAAGAACTTAGTGCTCGAAGATAAGCGAGTTTATATCTCATGTTAATTGCTGACTATCATAATCACCCTCAAGCTCACAGGACAGACCTGCCGTATAGCGAAGCGGTTTTGCAACCTTGGGCTGATAAAGCAAGAGAAATAGGTCTTGAGGACATAGCCTTTACAGATCATGATAGATATAAAGCTGGTGTGAGTTTTGATGAGATCAAAAAACTTAGAGAAAACAACCCTGATATAAAATTTCGCTCTGGAATTGAGCTGGATAATGACCCTGAAACTAGTAAAGAAGGACGCCGCTGGGTTGAGGACAATTGGCAGCAATTAGATTTTGTTTTAGGTTCTTGCCATTTTGTCAAAGACTTTCCTTTTGATCATCCGCATTTTATAAAAGAGTACGACAACTACGATATCAATGAGCTTTACCGCGAATATTACAGCAATTTACAGAGCCTTGCAAAATCTGGTCTTGTCGACTCAATGGCTCATCCTGACTTGATTAAAATTTTTAAGTTCTATCCAACCGAGGATATGGATGCTGTTTATGAAGAGAGCCTGGATATCTTTAAAGAGGCTGGTGTATCCATGGAAATTAGCACGGCAGGGCTGCGCAAACCTGTTGCTGAAATTTATCCTGACGCTAAGCTGATTAAGAAGGCACAAGCTAAAGGTATTAGCTTTACTATTGCTGGTGATGCCCATGCTGCAAAAGATTTATCTCATAACTACGATAAGCTTGAGACTTTTTTGAGGGATATGGACATAGATGAAATTGCTATTTATGAAAATCACCAAAAAACCTTGGTGAGTCCCTACAAAGACTAAGCTTGACCAAAGCCAGTTTTACGAGCACCTGGTCTTGAAAATGCTAATTTTTGTCCACCAAAAAGATTATTGAAAAAGCTATTAGTTTTTTTGTTATTTTCTCTTTTCTCTTCGACTGCCCGTCTTACAGAGACAGGTGTTTTAGAAGAAAATTCTAGAGGCTTTCCAGAACTTCTCTCAGCTTTAATTCTATTTTTGAGCTGATCAATTCTCTGAACTTCTTTTTCTTTGTTAAAACCACCAGCCTGCTTGACTAGAGTTGATCTGCCCCAGGCTTTTCTTGCTTCTGAATTGTCTAAGCTTCTTACCATATTCAGTAAGCACAAAAAAACATTCCAAGATTAAATTCAAGTTAAGGCATTTTAAAAGCTTATTAAAAACCTTGCTTCATCATCGCGTCTGCAATACCAAAGTTATTATTAGGTGATTCTGAGATTTCTTTTGCAATTGCTTGCTCAAGGAAATCATGGAAAATTTCCTCTGACTGACCAGCATTTAAAATACCATCCTCATTAGGGGTTGGTCTCATCTGTTTTAAGGTCATCTGCACAAAAAGAGCTTCAAATTCTTTTGCTGTTTTTTCTGTCTCTTGTGCACTATTGTTCTGGATTACCTGTTTTAAGTGTTCAGGGGCCAAGTTTGCGTTTTGATAGCTATCTAGTCTACCTAACATTAGTAATCTAGCTCCTCTCGAAAATATTCTTGCTTATTGAAACTATCAGTTAGAACAATCCAATAACGAGCATCTTTAGTACTAGGACTAAATTTGAGCTTATAGCTACTGCTTTTACCAGCGGGTATGGCTTTTCTGTCGTGATAACTCAATGCTAGATTCGGTTTGATGGTATAACCGAGACCGTCAATGATTTTGATATTAGTTAATGGGATATCTTTTTCTAATTGGTTATCGATGGCAATATCAATAACATTGTCTTTTACACTGATGATTTCTGCTGCTACTTTTTTTAGCTCTGGAATTTCCATGTTTTGAGCAACATAGTTTTGTTTTTCCATATTGGTGATATTAAGTATCATTGGTAGACCAGGAGTGATCTCTACTTCTTTGCCTTTTTTACCAATGAAACTAATCAAGGAGATACTAGCTCCAGTCATGGCTCCAATTGCCAAGTTGGAAGCAGAGGATGTGCTTGATCCAAGTATGCCTCCAAAGCGTAGACCCATAAATGCACCAAGCAAAGCACCAGTGCCTGCTTGCTTCAAACCTTGCTTTGCAAGCTGGATTTTTTGTCCGTTTCTTTTGATGAGATCACCGTCTGCATTGATATCAATGGTTGTGATATTGTCCGGGAAAATAATTTTTTCAAATCTAATATCTACTCTACCGTTGCGATGAAAGCTTTTAGCATTGTCCATACGCATGATAGTACCAATGACACGGCTGTTTCTTGGTATATGAACTTCACCGCTATCTGAAATAATGTCTTCGACTATTCTGGCTGAAAAATGTTCGCCAATTTGTGTATCTTGTCCAATGGGCCACTCTGCAACGATAGAAACAGGCGTAGACTCCATAACCCCGGCTTTAATAGTGCGAGCTTGTGATACTGAAACGCTAGATAGAAGCAAAATCAAGCTTAGAAATATTGAATTGTAGTTTTTGATTTGCATTGCTTAGATGATTTCAAGTTTTGCTCTTAATGCTCCAGATGCTTTAAGTGCTTGCATGATAGAGATTAAATCTCGAGAAGTTATACCAATCTTATTAAGTTCGCTGACAAGAGCAGAAAGATTTGTGGCTGCATCAAGTTGTACATAGCGAGTGTCGGTTTCTTTAAAGTTGATATCCGAATTTGAAAATTCGGTGGTGTTGATACCGCCAGTACCATCACTATTACTTGCTTGATTAGTACTAATATTGGTATTGTCTCCGGCAGTATTGAGATTTGCAAGTGTGCTTACATTCGGCTGCGAAACTTCATTATTGGTTTTGATAGTAATCGAAATAGTACCGTGTGCAAGCGCAACAGGTGAGAGCTTGACATCATTACCAACCACTATGGTGCCGGTTCTTTCCATGATGACAACCTTAGCTTCTTGTTCTGCTTCAACTGAAATATTACCAATTTCAGCAAGCGCGACTACTGGATTATCATCAGGTCCGTTTAATTCAACTCTTACTGTTCTGCCATCAACAATATTTGCTCTTCGGTTTACTCCAGAGCCATTGATAGCATCAACGATTCTTTTTGTAGTATTAAAATCAATTTGTTCTGTTGTGATAATCAAACCATCTTCAGTATTCATTTCTGTAGGTAGTGGAAATTCTATAATGCCACCCTTAGGAATACGTCCTGAATTTGGAGAACCTTCTCTGACCAGACTGCCATTAGCTTCAACTTCATAACCCGAAGTGATAACTGGTCCTTGAGCATTTGCGTAAACTTTACCATCTGGACCTTTTAATAAAGTGCTCAGTAAAATACCGCCAGCTAAATTACGTGAAGAAGAAAAAGAAGATATATCAACATCAAATTTATCGCCTTCTTTTGAAAAGGCACCTACTTTTGCTGTGACCATTACAGCAGCAACATTACCAATAGCACCACCGTTAAGTTGCTTGAGGGCAGCAATAATAGTTTGACCTGGATTGTTTGAATTTAAGTTTGATACATCAACTTGGTTATTGATGAGAAATTCTTTGAGGTTAATACCAAAATTTTCTAGCATATTGAGCTGAGCAAGATTGGTTGCAATAGAGTTTTTGTCTCCACTATTAGAAGGTAAACCTGAAACTAGACCATAGCCTACAAGGTATTGGTCCCTAAGTCCTTGGACCTTAGTGATATCTTTTATTCTCACATTAATAGAGCGTGCCTGTGGAACTGCAGAAAGAGCCAATAAAATCACAAAAATTAAGCGCTTAAAAATCGCCATATAGTCTTTATTGGTAATTTTTAAGATATTTCCTCTGAGCCAATCGGTCTATGAGTTGATAAACCCTATAGTCTAAATGGTCTAATTTTGCTTGAACTTGCTAGCATTATCGCTCTCACCGATAGAGAGGAAGAACTCATAAGCTTTTTGGCAAGCATCTTTAATAGTGACTCCGACTAAATTGGATTGCTTCCGTAAGTCCGGAGCATCTTCTTGATAATCTTGAATAGCAAGCAGCATTTCTAAATAGTAGTTTTTAGCTTTGTTTTTATAGAGCATGGACTCATCACTGTTTTTGGTGATCTGGTAGTAACGATGATTAAGATCTGCTATATAAAAAGTAGTTTTCCAGGCTAAGTCTAGTAAGTTTTCCTTGGAAAAATAAACCAATGCTTGTTCAAAATGTCTTTGAGCAATTGGGTATGTTTGTTGGTTTAAAACCACATAGTTCAGCATTAATATTCCAATCAAGGTATCCGTAACAGCTGCTTGTAGGTGTACACGCTCGGCTTGATAGAGTTTTTTTGCGGTTAGAAAGGAGTTGAGAGCTTCTTCAAGCTTACCAATACTGGTGTACATATTACCCATAGCTTGATAGCTATCTGCTTCACCGAGAAAGTTTTCTTGTTCTTGAAAGAGTCTGATTGCTTTTTTGAAATAGTCTTCAACTTCTACTAGTTTTGTATCATCAAGATTGCCATCCTCCAGGCTGATTCTTATAGTGACAAAAGCCAGGTCTAAATACTTACTTGCTTTAATTTCTTCATTGCCAAGCCTACTTGCAAGTTGGATGATTTCCTGACCGCTAGTTTGAATTTGCTCAAGATCATTTTCGAGTAGCAAAATTTGGAAGTGTACATTTTGAGTGTAAAGTAGCTGGTTGTATCTTTTGAGATTTTTGAAAATATCACAGGCTGCTTCAATATAGCCACGTGCTAATTCAATATCTTCACCAATTTGAATCAAGGTGTTAGCTAATATTTGGTAGGCTTGAGCAATAAAAAATGAAGGTACATGTGGCTTGATGATTTCATGCACAGATTCTTTTACTTTTTGATATTTGCCGCTGATTGCCATCAGCGAGATCTCTTGTACTTGTAAGCCAAGTTTTTCAAAAATTCCACCAGACTTTAAATATCTCTGTGCTTTTTTAAAGGCTTTTTTTGCATCTTGAATATTACCGTTCATCAGTGACATAGATGCTATTGACTCAAATATATAACCTCTAGCTAAATCATTTTCACATTTGGCAAAAAGTTCTAGTGCTTTTTCGTAGTACTCTTCTTGTTCAAAGTCTTTTGCATAAACCATATAGGTTTCGGCAAGACCGTTTAAGTTTTGTTCTTTTCCGAATAAAATTTCAGCATCTTCAGCTGCTTCTCTGTCCTTGAAGACTTTGGCTTTGACTAAAAATAGCTTTGCTTTGGTAGAGTTGTACTTGACCTTGGCTGAAAGGGCGACCAAATTATCAATATGCTCTCGCATCACCGGTAGGTGAATATCGTGGCTGATAATTTGATCTTCAAGCATCAGCTCTAAAGACTGTACTGAAGCTAAGATAGCTCTATCGTAGAGTTCTTTTTCTATTAGCTCAGAAAAAACTTCTTCGAGTAACTCATCAGGGTCAAGCTTGAGGTTAATAGACTCGAGATAGCAATTTCCCCAGTAAATTCTACTCAAAAGAGTACATTGAGCCTGATAAATTTTATCTTCGTAGTTTGATGCTTTGAATTCAAGTAAGGGTTTAGGATTTGCATCAAGTAAAAAATTCAGAAAGAGCTTAAAGGCAGAAACTTTTTTGCTTTCAGCTATGGTTTTTTGTGCAAGCAGAAAGTCGCCTTGTTTCAAGAGAACCTTTGCTTGTAGCTCAAGTGCTTGGTCATACTCTGATTGTATTTGAGCACTTGCCTTGATTTGGCTTGCTATCTTATATGCTTCTCTAAAGTTGTCTTGAAAAAATTTGTCCCAAAAAATGTTTAGGCTTTCATCCCAGGCATGGTTTTTTCTTTCTTGCATCCAGTAATGTCTTCTTTAAATTTGAGTCTCTTAGATTCTAGACTAAGTAGCTCAGAAAAGTAATCTCCTGAAACACTATCGTTGATAGATAAACCAAGGATTTTGTGGTCAATTTCGCAAAATTGCCTAGCATCAACCAACTTTTTCATACTTTCTAGTGCTAAATTTTCTAAGTTTTCTTTTCTAAGTTTGTTCATGTTTTGATCCATTATATTATGATTTCGCCTACCTAATTTGTATTACGAATCTGTTAATACAGGATTCTATCATTATGGCTCATGAACTATCAAGCTTTATTGACCTTATTTTTTATTAATTTTATTTAAGTTAGGGACTGATTGACTTTTGCAGTCAATAATATATAAACATTGATAGAAAGATACTCTAGAAAAGAAATGGTTGATATTTGGTCAGAAGAGACCATGTATCAATATTGGCTTGATATTGAGCTGGCAGTTTGTGAAGCTTACAGACAAACTGGAAAAATTCCGAAAGCGGCAGTGAGCAGAATCAAAGAAAAGGCAAGCTTTGATATAGAGCGGATTCAAGAACTTGAAAAGCAAACTCACCACGACATGTTGGCCTTTTTGACTTCTGTCTCTGAATCAATAGAGAGTGATGATTCTCGTTTTTTACATTTGGGTCTTACTAGCTCTGATGTTAAAGATACGGCATTGAGCTTAATGATCAAAAAATCAGGACGGGCCCTAGATCAAGGTTTGACAGACTTACTAGGAACTCTAAGAGATCTTGCTCTAGAGCATAAAGATACTATATGTATTGGTAGGTCTCATGGTGTTCATGCTGAACCTACAACCTTTGGTTTGAAGATTTTAGGTTATTACGATGATCTCAAAAGAAACTTGAAAAGACTAAGGCTGACTATTGATGAGATTAGTGTTGGTATGTTTTCCGGTGCTGTTGGTACTTTTGCTAATCTTGACCCAGCTATTGAAAGAATCACTTGTGAAGAGCTTGGTTTAAAGCCTGTCACTATGTCAACTCAGGTTATTAGTCGAGATAGGCATGCTTTATTTATTAATGATCTGGCTTTGATTGCAAGTGTACTTGAAAGATTAGCGATAGAAATCCGCCACCTGCAAAGAACAGAAGTATTAGAAGTCGAAGAGCCTTTTTATAAAAATCAAAAGGGTTCAAGTGCGATGCCGCATAAAAGAAATCCTTGGCGCTCAGAAAATATTTCTGGGCTTGCTCGAATGGTTAGGTCCTATGCTGGTGTTGCTATGGAAAATATTTTGCTCTGGCATGAAAGAGATATTTCTCACAGCTCATCTGAGAGAATGATTATGCCTGGAGCTTGTATCTTGCTTGATTTTATGGTGCATAGAATGAATCAGATAGTAAATGGTTTGAATGTTTATCCTGAAAATATGAAAGCTAATTTGAACCGTTTTGGTGGTGTTGTTTTTTCTCAGCAGGTTTTAACTTCTTTGATTTACAGAGGTGTTAAGCGCGAGCTTGCATATGATGTGGTGCAGAGCTGTGCTCATGAAGCCTGGAATAATCCCGATGGTGATTTTAAACTTTCAGTTTTAGAGTCTCCAGAGATTACAGATTGTTTGACTTCTGAACAAATTAAATCTTGTTTTGATCCTACTTTTCATTTAAAGAATATTGATTTTATTTATGATGAGGTTTTAAAAGAGAAAGTTGTACACGTACTGGTTTAACTAAGAGCTTGTCATTGCTGGCTTTTGTACCAACTCCGCTCTTAAAGCCCAGGCATGTGCTTGAGTGATCTCAACGTCTCGTATTTTGCCAATGTGTAAATGATGCTCAGCAGGATCAACTTCTATATTGGTAGTTTTATTATTAAAGGTTCTCCCTGCAAGTCGATTGGGATTGCGTTGTGATGGGCCTTCGATTAATACACTTTGAACAGTTCCAAGGTATCTTTGTGATTGTTTTTCTGCGATATCAGAAATGATTGAATTGAGTAATCTAATTCTTTCTGTTTTTTCTTCTGCTGACACTGGATCATCCCAGCTAGCAGCTGGAGTAAATGGTCTTGGAGAGTAAACGGCGGTATTGCAAGCATCGTATTTAATTTCTTCAACTGCTTTTACTGTATCCATGAATTGCTCATGACTTTCTCCAGGAAAGCCTACAATTAGATCTCCTGTAATGGCAGCATCTGGCATAAGTTTTCTAATATAGCTAATAAGCTCGCAGTATCTTTCATAGGTATAACGTCGAGCCATTTTGCGTAATACTTCATTGTTACCAGCTTGAAGCGGCACATGAAAATATTTAGATACTTTAGGAAGTTCAGCTACTGTTTCAATAAGCTCGTAGGTCATGTCACAAGGGTGTGATGTCAAAAACTTGATTCTTTCAATACCATCAACCTGATGAATTTTTCTAAGTAAAGCTGCAAGGTTGGTGTTTGCATCCATATCTGAGCCGTAGCCATCTACGTTTTGACCTAATAAAATTACTTCTTTGTAGCCTTCATCAGCAAGCACACTGATTTCATCGTATATCTCTGCCATTGGGCGTGAGCGCTCTACACCACGAGTTTTGGGGACAATGCAATAAGTGCATCTATAGTTGCAGCCATAGATGATATTGACCCAAGCGTAGTGTTGAGTTTTTCTGAAAATTGGTGTTTCAGGAATTTCTTCTGGTAATTCTTCCCAGATCTCTGTGACTTGAGGTCTTTTGTAAATTCC
This sequence comes from uncultured Candidatus Melainabacteria bacterium, assembly GCA_963922625.1. Lineage (GTDB taxonomy): Bacteria > Cyanobacteriota > Vampirovibrionia > LMEP-6097 > LMEP-6097 > CAWUIS01. The sequence continues at coordinate 10,291 of CAWUIS010000043.1, forward strand.
TTTGTTTTC
>CAWUIS010000044.1:0-10251 GCA_963922625.1 uncultured Candidatus Melainabacteria bacterium
TTGATTTTTTCTGGGAGTCAGTTTAGCTATACGCGCAAGGATGATACTTTTGTTGTGTATAGTGCCTCAAATAAAAACTTTTCTTTGGATAAAAAAACCGTTTTATTTCCTCTCAAGTATTTAGAAGCTGCTGAGGCAAGTAACCTACTTCCACAAGAACTTAAGAGCTTGGTGCAAGTAAGTGAAAATCAAAATGCTTTTATTGCAGAAGGATCAAAAGCTGAACTCACCAAGCTTTATGAATTTTTGAGAACAATTGATAAGCCAATCCCTCAAGTTGAGTTGAGTGTGCAGCTTGTAGAGCTGTCAAAAAACTTCTTGAGAAGTAATAATATTTACCAAGATGCTTTTTCTTTAGGTAGGTTAAGCAATTCTACCGGTAGAGGTTTTGTCTTTGATCTTGATGAAAATGAATTTGGCATTTTTACAGAAAGACCTAGTTTTCAGCAACAAAATACTAATAGTCAGTTAAAAGTTAACCAAAGGCTTTTGGTTACAAGTGGCAAAAGTGCCAAAATCAATTTTGATACCGATCAAAACATTGTCTTGAATTCTAGTGATGCACAAAATACTGGTGTAGTACAAAACCAAAGAATTCAAAGAATCACAGCTGGTAATTCAATGGATATCACGCCAGTAGTTGGTGGCGGCGGTGTTGTGACCGTTAAGGTTGATGTTGAAGTTTCTGCTAATAATAGTATCGATGCTGAGACCGGAGTACCGGCAAATACTGTTAGAAGAAGACTGTCTTCTGAAATTCAAATTCAAAATCATGAAACTATCGCTATTGGAGGTCTCTTTGATGATCGCCAAGGTAACAGTAATACCAATGAAGTACCTTTACTAAGTAGAATTCCTGTGATCGGTCATCTTTTTGGCAATAATTCTAAGAGCAAGGATTTAACTGAATTACTCATTTTGATTACACCAAAGATCGTGCAACCAGAAGAAAAAGAACAAATATATATCAGAGCTCAGGGGTACTAAATGCTAAGACAAATTCAAACTTTCCTAATTTTAGTACTCGCTGTTTTCAGTTGTCTGCCAGCCTGGAGCTTTTTTCTGGATTGGGATTATTTCAAAAAGATATCAAGTAAAAGACACGAGCAGACTGTAAAAATCATAAATTACGATGATAGTCCTTTGCTAATTAAAAGTGGTTCAGTTCATGATGAGGGTTCTTATCGCTTTAAGACCCTTGAAGGTGTCTATGACACATTCACCATAAATGTCAAAAACAACAGTGATAAAAAAGTTCTTGCATACAAAGTGCGCTGGACTATGAAGCATCCTTTTGAAAATTTTATTTATAAGCAAATCATAGCCAATAGTATTAAGGCCGTTGAGCCCGGTAAAGATCAAGAACTGTCTTTCAAAAAAGATAAATTTTTTAGAGATGACACTTACTACTTTGTTGATATACAGGAAGTTCAGTTTATAGACGAGGAGATTTGGGAAGCTCCTGAGACAGATTTTGTAAAAACTGACTATGACAAAGTGCTTGATGAAATCAAAGGGATGCAAGAACTTGACGCTGTCAATGGCGCTTTGATGATCTTAGAGCAAAGTAAAAATGGCGATGCCGCTGATACTCAAGTGTTAAAATAAACCCATGCCTGAAGAAGAAGTCGTTGATGCTGAATCTGCAACTCTTGCTAAAAATTCTGGTCCATTAGATCATCTTAAACACCTTATTAACATTGGCTGGGATGATAAAACTCCTTTGGTAATTAAGTTTGTTGAGAAATATGGTCTTGATGAGGAATTAGACGAGCTTATTAAAAACTATGCAAAAAATTGATTCTTCTAATTCAAACGAGATTAATCACGAATTACATCAAATATTTATTGAAAGCCTTAAAAAAGAAGCTTCTTTAGCTAGCGGTACCCTGGCAAATTTATCCAGAGATATCATGAATTTTATACTTTACCTAGATGAAAACAAAGCTGAAATCTGTTCTCAATCAGTTTCAAGTTATATCTCTGTACTAGAAGAAAAATATAACGAAGCGAGTTTTATCAGCAAATTAAGTAACCTGAGACGCTTTGTCAACTGGATTAATTTGGATCAAAATCCTTTTTGGAAAATTAAAGCGAGCTTAAATAAAGAGCATTTGTTTTATTACAAAAAAGACTTTTTTCACCAATTCTATGAAAAGCTTGACCTGGATTCCATCATTATTCTCTCACTATATGAAACCTGTTCTCAGATTAGCGAGCTTGCTGATGTTCAGATCAAAGATTACAATTTTGCCGGTGGCAATATTCATATTAGGTCTTTAAATATCAAGTTATCAGAAGTCTTAGGTCAAGCCATAAAGAACTATATTCGCTCCAAAGACGATATACAGCTTTCTCAGTTACTTTTTGTAAACAAAACTGAGATCAATAAAGTATTGAAAAATTATGATCTAAAAAACACTTTCATTAAAAGAAGTAGGATTATTCATTTGTTGCAAGAAGGAAGTGAGATAGAGATGATAGAAAAATCTTTATCATTAAAGCTTAGTAATTTTTATAATGACTTTGTTCAGGAAAAAGATTACAGGCTTTTGAAAGCTTATAATCAGTTTCATCCAAGGGCAAGCTTTAGCTAGTCATTTCTAGGGCTTTTTCTAAGGTTCTAATTTTAGCTTCTAGTTGTTTTACTTGATCTTGCAAAACTTCGTTTTGTAAATCAGCAACTTGAGAATTTTTAGAAAGTGAGTTTTGTGTTTTTTTTGATTTAGCTAGGTTAAAACCAAAGACAAGACCAGCAATAAGCCCAGCAAAGAATAAAATTAAGCTAGGAGCCGTTAGTACACTGTCAATGAAGTCCATAATATACAATGATATCAATGACACAAGGTTTATCAAGTAAAGAAATTACTTTAGAAATTAGAGATTTGCCGGATATTCCGCAAAACCAAGCTCAAGAAATGAAAGCTATGCTAGCTGATTACCTGAAGCAGGAAATATTAGCCGATAGTCAAAATTTAAGCTTTACTATTATCGCTGAAAATCTTTTTTGCGTTGATGGTTCAGGAATTAGATTCAAAACAGATTATTTCTCAAGAGAAAATGAGCGTTTTAAAGAGAGAGTCCAAAAAGCCCAAGCAACAATTGCAATTTTAGATTTTGGCTCTCAATATACTGGCAATATTTTAACGAGTCTAAGGAGCCTTGGCTTTCTGGCTGAAATTTATGATCATACCTTGAAGCTAAAAGAAATCAAAGCTCGTATCGATTCTGGAGAGATCAAAGCTTTAATTATTTCTGGTGGACCTGATAGTGTCTTTGACAAATCTGCTTTGAAAATTGACAGTGCTCTTTTTGATGCTGGTATTCCAGTATTGGGGATTTGTTATGGCATGCAGCTAATGGCACAGCATTTTGGCGGTGAGATCAAAAACTCACAACACAAAGCTGAGTACGGTTCAACTCCTGTTTCTTTTAAAGCAGGACAATTGAGTCAGGGACTCGAGGATTGTTCGGTCATCATGAGCCACAAAGATACTATTTACAAAGAACCTGAGTCTTTTTCGGTGCTGGCTTCTACTCCAGATGTTGCAATTGCTGCAATAGAGAATACTGCAAAACAACTTTATGCAGTTCAATTCCATCCAGAAGTCAGCTGCCCGCAGCTGCTCAAACACTTTGCAGAAGCGATTTGTGGCATTAAGCCAAGATCAACCCAAGAATTTTTTGATGACTTTATTGAAGAAGCTTGCCAGGATATAAAAGCAGCTGTTGGTAAACAAGAAGTTTTATTAGCTCTCTCTGGTGGGGTCGATAGTACTGTTACAGCTTATCTTCTAGAAAAGGCTATCCCAGGGCAAGTACATTATCGCCTTGTGGATCATTGTTTTATGAGAGAAGGAGAAGTGGAAACTCTCAATGAAATTTTTACAGAAAAATTCAGCTCAAAAAACTTTAAAACAATAGACGCTAGAGCGGAGTTTGTAGAGGCTTTGAAAACTCAACCTGAATCTTATACCAACTCAAAGCTAAAAAGAAAAATCATCGGTACTAAGTTTATTGAGGTATTTGAAAGAGAAGCTGTGAATTTAAAAGAGCAGGGTATAGACTTTGCTTTTCTGGCTCAGGGCACTATTCTCTCTGACATTATGGAGTCTGGTAAAAAGAAATTAGTCATTGAAGATGGCAAAATCAGCTTCAAGCTTTTAAGAGATGAGATCAAGGCTCATCATAATGTTGGAGGCTTGCCAGATAAATTAAATATCAAATTGCTTGAGCCGATTAAAAATCTTTTTAAAAATGAAGTAAGAAAGCTTGGAAGAAAACTTGGAACGCCAGCAAATATAATCAACCGCCAACCTTTTCCTGGACCAGGTCTTGCTATTCGTATTCCAAAAGCTGAGCTTGATTATCCTCTTATTGAATTGGCACGTAAAGTCAATCATATCTTTGATAGCAATATGCTTAAATCTAAAGCTCATACCAGTATCGATTGGGATCAAGAACTGTTTTTGCAATACTACGCTGGTATTTTTCATGAATCTTGCCCGCTTGCAACTCCCGCCCCTGCATTATTAGCAAATTTAGGCTCACTAAAAAAATTCATAGACCAAGGTTTTCAAATTAGAGCAAGCATGCAGGCAATTGAGATTGTTGGTACTAAAGGCGATGCTAGAGTTGCAAAGCCGCCACTTGCAATCCAGATTTTAGGTGAAAAACAAATTTCAATTTTTGATTTAAGAAAATTAGCTAGAGAAATTTGTGCTGAAAGTGATGAGATCTGTCGTGTTTTTTATCAAGTGGGCGATGATAGTGAAGCTGATACTGAGATTGCTGCTTGCATGCGTGCTGTCGATACTAGTGATGTCATGACGGCAAATGTTGTAGATATCTCAGATATACTTGAAAATACATCGAGGCAAATCAAAGAAACAGTGCCTCAAATCAAAAGGGTCTTTTTTGATATCACAGACAAGCCCCCTGGCACTATTGAGTTCGAGTAAAACTAATTAAAGCGATTATTAATAACAACTTCATCGTAGCTGAGTTGTCCAGGGCGGGGCCACGCTGGCTTGATAGCTTTGCCCACAGTTATTAACATTACTGTGGTGTGGTCTGCAGGTAAATTGATCAGCTCTGAGACTTTGACAGGATCAAAACCTATCATCGGACAGCTATCATAGCCCATCTCTTTTGCTGCAACCATGATAGTTTGCGATGCAATGCCTCCCGAGCGCATAGCCTCATCTCTTTGCAATTGCTCTTTGCCTTCGTAGAATTGTCTAATCATTGGCACTAATTTATCCGCTGCTTCTTTAGGGGCGTCTTTCCAGTAGCGCTCAGGCTCTTTTGAGTGTGATTTAAGATCAGCACAGACAACAATCAAAATAGAAGCGTTGCTTACTTGCTCTTGTCCCCAAGCAGCATCTTTGATTTTTTCTCTTTGCTCCTTGTCGGTGACAACAACAAAGCGCCAGTTTTGCATATTGAAAGAAGTTGGTGACAACATTGCTGTTGACATTAGTTTTTTGATTTCTTCTTCGGTCATTTTATGTTCAGGGTCATAATGTTTAACCGAACGTCTGTTTTCTATGGCTTCAAGGGTTTGCATATATAAAATTTTACAACAATTAAGTATCCACTCAAAAATTAGATATTTTAGTGATACAAAAATTCAAACGACATGCTATTCTCTTAAGCATGGATATTACAAGTAATTTTTCGGCAATCACTGGTTTTGCAGATAATATATTGAGAGCTGCCGCGCAATCTCAAGGTCACGTTGACGATAGTAAGATAATCAATGGTAGAGCGTCGTTCTCGGACACTGAGTTGGACAAGGTACATACAGCAGTTGATACGATATCAGATCGTCTTGAGGAGAGTGATTTAGAAGAAAAGCAATACTTGGCAAGTTTAAAGACTATTGCTGGTGAATTTAGTAAATTATTGAAAGGACTTCATGAGAGATTCTCTAAACTCAATATTGGTGATGCCTTCATTAACCAAATTCACAATGATTTGCGTCAAGTAAAATCTCAATCTTGATTGTAGTTTCTGCCAAGCTCTAACAAATTTTTAGTGGATCTTTAAGAATAATGTGGTTTACCAAGGCGTTTTATAACTTGCTCTGCAAGGCTGCTAGTCTTGCAAACAATAAAAAAGTTCATAATGCCATTGCCGGTATAGCCTACAGCTTTAAAACCAGCAGCCTCTTGTCTTAAAAGCCGTATGTGACCCGCAGGAAATTTATGGCGGGTGCACTCACATAGCCCCAAGACCAGCTTTGCTCCTTGTGCTTCAAGCCAAGACATGTCTTTTTTCAATTCTTTTGGGATGGTTTTATGCTTTGCTCTTGCCACTACTAATTTAAACTTTAGCTTCTTTATAGAGCCAGGCGCCAGATCTTTTGACAAATTTACTGCACTCTTGCATTTTTAGCTTTTTGCCGTCTTGTTCAAAGCTCGCAATAAATTCTACTTGTCCTTCAAAATCTCTGGCTTGCCCTTTTTTTGTTGAAACGATCTGGAGACCGAGCCATTTAGTGTCGTCTCCTTGAAGATCTAATTTTTTCGGTTTTTTGCTAGGGTGCCAAGTCTTCAATAAGTAATCTTCAAGTTTTAAGACATATGCTGAGTAGCGTGAGCGCATTAATTTCTCTGCAGTATCAGGACTCACACCATAGTGAAAGACTTTGCAGCAGTTTTCATATAGCTCAGTTGGATTACAAGGGCATTGCATATATTAAAGTTTTTGCGTAATCAAAATTATTACTTAAAAACTCTAGCAAAACATAGGTTTTGCGGATTTTTGTAAAACTTTAAAAAAAGAAACAGCAACTTTTTTGGGATGGGGGTCCTGCATAAGTTGCTGTCTACGGGGTATGTACTGACGTAATACTTGAATTAATCCCAAGGCATCTTATCTGAGCCTAATCCAATTGATTGAAATCTGACTTTAAACATTAGACCGTATGGACTAGTATCCATGATAGTTTAAAAATCATGATGACCAGTCAGAAGTATACAAAAACCAATATTGATAAAGCCATTGAGCTATTTCCTGAATTTCCAGTATTTTTCCAAAAACTTGAACCAAAATTAAACGAATTAAAACTAAAGTTGAGCCAAGCCACAGATATGGATTATTACAATTGGCTTGATTTTGCTTACCTTGAAAAAGTCAATCAAGATACTAAGGCTATTGCATCCAAGATCAAAGCTAAAAATTTCAAAAACGCTTTTGTCATTGGTATGGGAGGCTCTGGGATCAATGCTTTGGTGCTAAAAAATGCTCTTTATGAATTCAGACCCAAAGCACAAAAAAACAGTTCGATTAATGTGATAGTCCAGAATAACCTTGATCCAGTTTCTATGAGATCAAAACTAGAATCTATTGAACATGAGTTAGACCAGACTTTGTTTCTACTCATCTCAAAGTCTGGAAACACCGACGAGGTGAAACGCAATATTTCTACAAGCCTCAATTTTATAGAAGAAAAATCAGGCTTGGATTTTGCAAAGCTTGGAGAGCAGCTTTGTATCATCACTGAGCCCAAGCAAAACGGCAAACAAAATCTTTTGCATGATTTGAGACAAGAGCTAAAAGATAAATCAAATACCGAAGTATGTTTTCTCGAGAATGATCCTAATATTGGTGGTAGATTTTCAATGTTCTCGCCAGTTGGTATGCTTCCAGCAGAGCTGATGGGCTTAGATAGTGATGCTTTACTTAGGGCTGCTAAAACAAAGTACCAAGAATTTTTAAACGATGCTAGCGCAACTATTGCAGAGCAGGCGGCCTTAGATATTTTTCTTAGTCAAGAAAAATCATTTTCTAATCGTTACAGTATGGTTTACTCTGACTCACTGGATGCCTTAAATAAATTTAGAGCCCAACTTAAAGGAGAGTCGCTTTGTAAAAACAACATAGCATCAACCATTCATATTGCTGGAGTTGGCACAGTTAATCATCACTCTGATTTGGAGCTTTTACTGAAAAATAATAATGGAGTCATTCTAGAACAAATATTTTTTGAAAAAACTTTTACTGATCATATTAATCAAGCGAGCTTAGAGTGTTTATCAAGCATTCAAGGACAATCAAACTATCAATCTTTGCTTGATAATCACGTTAAACCACTAGCTAACTATATGCATGCCAATAATTTTCCTGTAGTGCAAACTATCATCACAGAGCAAACAGAAAGTGCGCTTGCTGAGCTTTTGATGCAGGATATGCTCTGTACTGTTGTGCAAGCAGGCTTGCAAGACGAAATCGGCAAGTTTGATAAGCTTGATTTGGTTATCAGGCAATACGAAGTGGAAAGTTATAAAAGTCAAGCCAAAAAAACTAAGGCATAGACTCTAAGCTATTGGATGGTAGTTGTAGACTATACCAAACTCATCTTTGGTAACTTCAACAAGCATCAAGTCTGTTAAATAAAATCTTTCTTTGATTAACGGTATATCAAGTGCCGGTCTAATATTTGCATTGTCAGGAATTTGCTCTTCTTTAGGTACCTTAGCAATATGCAGCCGAGGTCGAGTTTCCATGCTTTTATAAAAAGCATTGATATCAGCAACCGATTCACGCATTGCAGCTTGAAATTCAGCAAGCATTTTTGTTACTTCCATAGTTTTTTCTTTAAAGTACATTACTTTTAAGTCAAGATTTAAACTTTGTGGTTTACGCATATCAGGGAAAAAAACCAGTTCTATTGGTTCTAATTCCATTGGAAAAAAGCTTTCGTAAACCGACTTAATTGGATTGACAATGTCTTCAACTGGGGTAGGCTTTTTGACCTTAAAGTAGCTCTGGAATGCAACGAAATTATTTCTTGCAGGAGTCCACTTGATATTAAGATCCGGTTTCTCCTGAGCATCAAGCTTAGCCAGGTAGTCTTTATCTAAAGACGAGGCAATGCAAATAACACTAGACGTTTTTATTTCGGCCATAGATTTGAAATTATTCCATAAAGCTTTTTAAGCTTTTACTTTTAATTTCATGCCCAATTTTTTCTAAAAAATCATCCAAATTCATTGAAATTTGAGCATCAGACCTACGGTAACGTATATTGAGGCTTTTATTTTCAAGTTCTTTATCACCAATGACAACCATATAGGGTATTTGTTTTTCTTGGGCATCTCGTATTTTGTAATTCATACGCTCAGCTCTGGTATCAGTCTTGGCTCTAATTTCATTTTGAGCTAGTTGTTTTTCCAGCTCCATCACGTAGTCATGGTGTTTATCACTAATGGGAATCAGCATAACTTGTATAGGTGCTAACCAAGTTGGAAAGGCGCCTGCAAAATGCTCAATCATGATCATAGAGATTCTTTCCATAGAACCAAAAATAGCTCTATGAATCATCACTGGTCTTGAACTGGTATTTTCAGAATTAGTGTATTCAAGCTCAAATCTTTCTGGCAAATTAAAATCGAGTTGAATAGTGGCCCCTTGCCAAATCCGGCCTAAGGCATCCTTAAGTTTGAAGTCAATTTTAGGACCATAAAAAGCACCGTCGCCAGCATTGATTTCAAAGTTTGCATCAAGCTCACTTAAAGCTTGCTTGAGACCAGCCTCGGCAAATTCCCAAAGCTCACTATCTCCAATAGCTTTTTCTGGTTTAGTTGAAAGCTCAACACTGAAAGTCAAACCTAGAGTGCCGTATATTTTGTCAATAAGATTATATACGCCTTTAATTTCTTCTACGTATTGCTCGCGAGTACAAAAAATATGAGCATCATCTTGAGTAAATCCTCGAACCCGAGCTAGCCCATGGACAGCTCCAGAAGCCTCATTACGGTAAACAGTTCCCATCTCAGCCATGCGGATTGGTAAGCTGCGGTAGCTATGTTTGGAATTTTTAAAAATGAGTACATGAAAAGGGCAATTCATTGGCTTCAAAACATATTCATCCTCATCGACTTTTAGTGAGTACATGTTCTCTCGGTAAAAAGAATTGTGACCAGAAATATCCCAAAGTTCTGAGTGGGCTATATGTGGTGTTACAACAAACTCATAGCCGGCTTTTCTGTGCTCTTTGCGCCAGAAATCTTCTAGTTCCATTCTGATTGTTGCAAGTTTTGAATGCCAGAAGATGAGTCCTGCACCAGCTAAATCATGTGTTGAAAATAAATCCATTGACTTTGCTAATTTGCGGTGGTCACGTTTTTCTGCTTCTTCTTTTCTTCTTAGGTATTGCTCTAGTTCTTCATCGTTCCACCAGACCGTGCCATAGACACGTTGCATGACATCGTTTTCTTCATTACCACGCCAGTAAGCACCGGA
>CAWUIS010000045.1:0-10239 GCA_963922625.1 uncultured Candidatus Melainabacteria bacterium
CAATCTTCTTTTCAAAATAAGTCATCTGAAAAAAAAAAGATGTCAAAGAAAAATATGGTGAGGAGTGTGTTTGCCAGATCATAACTTTTAATAGGCTCACATCTAGGTCGGTTATCAAAGACATGGCAAGGGTACTTGAATATCCTTACGCTAAAGCCGAAGAACTGGCAAAAATGATTCCAGTAGTGCGTGGTAAGCCGCGTTCGATTGCCTGGATGATTGAAAACCATAGTGAGTTTGGGCGTTTTTATAAAAATGATCCAGAAGCCAAAGAAGTCTTAGATCTAGCTTTGAAAAATGAAGGCTTGAATAAAACATTTGGTGTTCATGCTGCTGGTGTCATTATTGCTAACCAGGCTGTTGATCAAATTATTCCAATTTCAAAGAGTAATGATGGCAGTATCATCACGCAATTTTCGATGGATGAATGCGCATCGATGGGGCTTTTGAAGATGGACTTTTTGGGTTTACGTAACCTGACTATGATCAATAACGCTATAGATATTATTGAAAAATCTAATCTCAGCAAAGCTCGTATTGATATTGACGCCGTGCCTTTAGATGATGCCAAGACCTATGACACCGTTTGTTCGGGTAATTTAGCTGGGATTTTTCAATTGGAAACTTCTTCTGGTATGAAGCAAGTTGCCCGTGATCTGGCTCCAAGAAATATAGAAGATATTTCAGCTTTGATTGCTCTATACCGGCCAGGACCTTTGGACACCGGGATGATAGATGATTTTATCGACTGCAAGTCAGGCAAAAAAGCGATTGTTTACGATCATCCTTTACTAGAGCCAATTCTGAAAAACACCTACGGTACTATTGTTTACCAAGAGCAGATCATGCAAATTGCTCAAGTCCTAGCCGGCTTTTCGCTGGGTGAAGCGGATTTATTACGCCGGGCTATGGGTAAAAAAAAGCCAGAAGTTTTATTACCTTTTAAAGATAAATTTGTCGATGGGTGTAAAGCAAATAAAGACAATGTCTCTGTCGAGCTGGCAGAGAAACTCTTTGAACAGATGCTAGCTTTTGCTGAGTATTGTTTCAATAAATCTCATTCGACAGCTTATGGTTTTGTAACCTACCAAACTGCTTACTTAAAAACACACTATCCTGTCGAATATTTAACAGCTCTATTTCAATCAGCCAAAGGAGACACCGATCGCATTAAGTTTTATTTGCTTGAAGCAGAGAGACTAGGTATAGAAGTGATGCCTCCTAATATAAATCTTTCTGATTATGATTTTTCTTGTAAAGAAGGCAAGATTATTTTTGGCATGAGTGCTGTGAAAAATGTAGGTGGAGGTCCGACATTATCAATTATCGAAGCGCGGCAAGCTGGTGCCTTTAAAGACTTTTTTGATTTTTGTAGTCGTCTTGATCATAAAAGTGTTAACCGCAAGACCATAGAGTCTTTGATTAAATGTGGTGCTATGGATTGTTTTGATAGTGGGCGCAAGGCAATGATCGATAATCTGGAGAGCTTTATTAATAGTGCTAAGCGCTCAAAACAAGAAGCTGATAAAGGACAGGTGAGTTTGTTTAGCGCAGCAGCTGACCCTGATGAATTTCAAACAAGCCCTAATTATATTGCTGGAAAAGATGATGAGTATCCAGAAAGGGAGCTGCAATCAATGGAGTATCAATTGCTTGGTTTGTTTGTTTCAAATCATCCAATGCAGTCGATTTTGAGCTTGGTGAAAACTATTACTAGTTGTGATATTCGTGCTTTGGAAAACAAGCCAGATTCTAGCAAAGTGACTATCGCTGCTTTGATCACAGATTTTACTAAGAAACTCACTAAAGCAAAGAAAAATATTTGTATTTTACAGCTAGAAGATATGGCAGCTCGCATTGAGGGAGTAGTTTTTAGTAGGCAGCTAAATGATTGCGAGCATATGATTGAAAAAGGTAAAAGGGTTTTGATCAAAGGCACTCTTGCTAAGCATTCTGAAGGTGATATGAGCTTGATGGTAGAGTCGATAGAAGATATCGATGAGCTTGGAACGCTAGAGTTTGATCTGGATGTAGAAAGATTAGATGATTATTTCCAGTTTTTTCATCAACTCAAAGCTTTGATTACAAAACCTGAACATAGTGGCAAAAAAATCCCTGTACTTAATTTGAAAACCGAAGCTCAAATTAGAAAATTAGCTCTTGGTTCTAGATTTACTATTGCTGATAATGAATTTACTGCTGGGGCTATTAATCAGCTTATTGGTGAGTCTAAAACTCACCATATAGATACTCTAAATCAAATTTAGTTTTAATTGTTTTTGCCTGTTTAATATCTAGGCTTCCTTCCAGAATCTTTCATTTCTTGCACAAGTTTTCTAGGGTTTGCTCCATCTTGGTAATTGAGTGGTGTTTGACTTTGTCCAAGCGCATCTTTGAAATTAAGTATACCGTCACCTTGAGCATCTCGAAAAAGTGTCCATGCGTTAGTTATATGGTTTTGCCGTTGTAGTGTTGATTCTGCGGAATTTGCAAATGAGAGGAAATCATCGACTGTAAATCCTGTGGATTCACCATCATTAAATTTGACAATTTGATCATCTTGATTTTCGTTTACTTTTGTTTCAATTCTTCTTATTGATGGATCGGTTTGTCGAGGTATAATTACGGTTTTATCTAAAGACATTGATGCTTTCCTTTGTTTATCTTGTACACATTTAAAAAGATTATCTAGGTGTCTTTTTGATAGTATTTTCTTGATTTTGTTTCACAGAGACATAAATATATAAACCAAGTAAAGCAAATAAAAACTACCAACAAAAATCAATGTTTTGTAGTTTAGTTTATGGGAGAACTGTAAGGTAATTAGTAAAATCACCGAGCTTACTATGGCAAAGCTAGAGCAGACGATACTAAGCTCGTCTAACTGCCACGGGGTTAAACCTATGCCAATAGCACAAGGAATAGCTGCTTGAAAAACCATAGCGCCGCTTAAATTACCAATAGCAAGGGTATCCTTACCGCTGCCAGACCAGATCCAGCTATTAACTTTTTCTGGAAGTTCGGTTGCAATTGGGCTAATAATCAAGCTCAAAACTAGTGGGCTAATGGCAACAATATCAGCAATATGCTCGACCATATGTACAAAATGATGAGCAAAAAATACAATGCCAACTAAGCCAAGTAAAGTCTGGCTGATAACTAAAAACATAGAAGCTTCTTCTTTGTTTTTTGCAAAAACTCTAGTAAGGTAGAGTTTAGGAGTTTCATCTTCCTCATCTCCAATTTCTTCGCTCGATGATTTATAAGTCCAAATTAAATAGACTATGTAAGCAAGAATAATAAAAGCAACAGCTACTATCTTGGTAAAACCGTCATTAAGCTTGAAAAAAGCTATTGCAATAGCACTTGAAAAAATTATCAAAAAGAAAATCAAGTCTCTTTTTAGGTGTGCATTGTTTACTTGTAAAAATTTGTAGCTTGGATCACCAAATTTTTCTTTGCGCTTTTTAGGGTGATTGATGATACTTAGACCAAGTAGGAGCATGGCTAGAGTCGCTAGCATAAAAGGTGCTCCCACAATGGCACCAATGGCAATTTCGTTTTTGGCTGCAATACTAGCTCCAGCACTTTGGCTTGCTAGATAAATTGCAACAAGAGGCAAAATTGTTTCAGGAAGTGCTGTGCCAACTGCTGCTAATATGCTTCCGGTAAACTCATGGCTCAGGTTTAATTTGTCTCCAAGGTTTTCAATTGCGTTAGTGAAAACTTGGCAAGCAAGTAGAATTCCTAAAAGTAAGAATAGAATTTCTAATGCGTAAATAATGTTATGGACCATTTGTTATCATCATAGCTTATGCTAATTGAAGATATTGAAGCTGAACTGGAACCAGTATGGAGAGGCTTTGAAGAAATTAAAAATTTTAATCAGGTCAAGGTCTTAAAAGCTTTTCAAGAAGCCGGAGTACAAAACTCTCACTATACCTGGGTCACAGGCTATGGCTACGATGATATTGGTAAAGAAAAACTAGATGAGATTTATGCTTTGACTTTTAAGGCTGAAGCAGCTTTGGTAAGACCACAACTGGTATCTGGGACTCATGCTATTACATGTGCGGTTTTTGGTAATTTGAGTGCTGGCGATAAGCTTTATTGTATTGGCGAACCTTACGATACTCTACAGACTGCTTTTAGTTCCTGGACTAAAAAATTTAATATCGATTATAAGTTCTGTGCTGATCATTTGGCTTTAGTTCATGATTCTAATGAGCCTGGTATCGAAGCCGCTAACCTAGTTTTTATCCAGCGTTCAAGAGGTTATTCTTGGCGCGAATCATACACAATAGAGCAATTGCAAAGTACCATCAAGAAAGTCAGGGAGATTAATCCCAGTGCCATAATTTTTGTTGATAATTGCTACGGTGAGTTTAGTCAAAAACAGGAGCCGATTGAGCTTGGTGCTGATTTGATGGCAGGCTCTCTTATTAAAAATCCTGGTGGAGGAATTGTGGCATCCGGCGCTTATATTACAGGTAGGAAAAAATATGTGGAAGCTGCAGCAGAGTTTTTAACCGCTCCAGGTATAGGAGTGCATGGCGGTACTATGTTTGATCAGACACGTTTGATGATGCAGGGCTTTTTTATGGCACCAATGATAGTTTTTGAAGCACTTAAAGGCATGTCACTGGCAGCAAAATTATTTGCAAGTTTCCCTACCATTCCAAGCTGGAATAGCGAGCGTAACGATATCATCCAGTCGATAAAATTCAATGACAAAGAGAAACTAATTGAGTTTTGCCGCCAGGTGCAAAAACATAGCCCCATTAATTCTATGTTTTCTCCGATTCCCGATGCTATTTCTGGCTATGAAGATGAGATTATTATGGCTGCTGGTAGTTTTATTGAAGGTTCTAGTATTGAACTTTCTGCCGATGCGCCGATAAGACCTCCTTATATTGCTTATATCCAAGGAGGCTTAAGCTATGCTCATACTAGGTATGTCTTGCAGGAAATATCTAGCAATTTAGGATCTTGCATCAAGTAAACCAAAATCATAAAATTTTGATACAAACTCAAAGAAAAAACCCCAGCTGATTAAGCTGAGGTTCGTTCGATTCGGGGGGGGACTTCCTTGAATGATGTGCCTATACAAAGCCTCAAAAATCTTGCCCTTGATTATGATTTGGTTAAACCTTGTTAATATCAGTTAGGAGCTATATTAAAGCTTCTTAATTAAACCTAGGTGTGACCAAGCATTTTCACCTCAAATCTTAGTGGTTTTTAATATTTCATAACCTACTCACAATAATATGTACATACAATATGGTATCATAATAAACAAAAGAAAAAAACATGGAACAACCAATAGATAAAAAAACACTTGAAAAAATCCAGAAAGTTAACGCAAGCTTAGCTGGTGATTTAAATAAACTACAAAGTTCTCTTGAGAAAATGCAAATCGCTCTGATGAAATTTAAGCTAGAGGCACAATGGCTCGCTGATAAACGCAGTTAATCAAAGACCACTATGTCTGTCTTTATTAGTATTGGTCCGTAATTTTCCTCAGACAAATAATGATCTTTATCGACAATCTTTACTTCTCCAGTTATTTCAGAAGTGCCTATAAAACCCTTAGAAGTCGCTGAAAAAACTTTTTCATCTTCTGGTGTACCTTTAACGAACATTGTGTAAGGTAAGCCAGCAAGAGTACCGCTAGTACTACGCCACTCAGTGAGGTAGTTTACTGTTTTTCCTAAAAACTGCCCTTTGACATCGTTGGTTTTTTTATTGCCATCGCTCTCTATATGCAGATCCAAGAATTCGACATTGTCAATATGAGCTTTGATATCCATCCTTGCTTTTTTGCTTAAGGAAAATTTGATGCGGTTGTAGTAATCAAAATCAAATTCATTGATCTTTCCCATTGCAATAATCTCTCTTCCTAATAAACCTTTGGCGTTTACTTCAAGATTGATTTCCATTTTTTGATATGGCTTTGAAAACTTTCCTGATAAATCTTTGATATAAAAGTTTCTAATGATTTTTGCTTTGCGTTTTTCACGGTAGATTTTAGCGTCGTAGATTGCTCTTAAAGCTAGTACAGGGACATAATTTGCTGCTTTTTTATAGTCGGTATCAAAAAGAGGGTAATTAGCTAGAATTTCAGTGCATTCTTGATTAGTTTCTGGCTTGCAATTCTCTAAGTCTTTAGCTTCAATACCATTAGCCCAAAGACTTTGAACTAGTACCGCAAAAACTAAGAAGCTTCTTTTCACTAAATACATTCTACCCAATCTCTGTTATATTAATGATTTCACGCTGATGCAAGTCTTAATGGATATAAAAAAAGATATCGATATTTCAAAACTAAACACCTTGCGCGTAATGGCTAAGGCACAGCTTTTCGCTTGTCCTAAAAACCTAGAAGAATACAAAGAACTTTTTCAGTATATAAAGTCAGAAAATTTAGCTTGGCATGTTTTAGGAGCTGGCTCTAACCTGCTTTTGAGTTCCAGAGATATACCGGGGATAGTAATATCAACTAATGGTATGAATCACATTGAAAGAATCTCTGATAGTGTTTTTCAAGCTGGTGCTGGTGTTCGTATGCCTCGTTTTTGTGCGCGTATGACTCATGCTTCACTCAGTGGTGCTGAGTTTATGGAAGGCATCCCAGGCTCTCTAGGTGGTGGCATTACTATGAATGCTGGTGCCCATGGCTCTGAGCTTGCCAAGATTTTAAAAGAAGCTGATGTCTTGAACCTTGAAACTCTTGAGCTTGAATTGTGGCAGAACGCTGACTTTGAATTTCAATACCGTAATTCGAAAATAGACCCGAGTAAGTATTTGCTTTTACAAGCACGTTTTGAATTGGAGCCTAAAAGCAAAGAAGAAATTAGAGAAAAAGTTGTGCACAATAATCATGCTCGCACATCCTCTCAGCCAATTAAGTCTTGGACCTGCGGCTGTACTTTTAAAAATCCTGGTTTAGGGATTGGTGCTGGAAGATTAATTGATGAGTTAGGTTTGAAAGGTTTGACTTCTGGCGGCTTTATGGTTTCTAATAAGCATGGTAATTTTTTTGAAAATCAAGGTGGTGGTACATCAATGGATTTTTGCCAGCTGATGAAACAAGTTCAGGAAGCGGCTTTTGAGCAAAAACAATTTCATTTGATTCCAGAAGTTCAGACTATGGGTGTTTTTAATGATGAAGAGTTGAGTCTTTGGAGAGCTCTCTAGATCTCTTCTGTAAATTTGACTATTTTTCTGAAAAGCTCCGGCATGTCATCTAAGCCTTGGTAGTAATAAAAAACTTTTGGGATGAGAAGCTCTTTCTTTTCTTCGTTTTTTAAGCTGAGTTTTTGCTTGGCAGCAAAGATGAACCTAACTACATTACCTCTCTTGTAATAGTTTTCTTTCCAAGGCAGGCTGTTGTTGTAATCGAGTCTCTGGAGCTGGTTTTGGAAATAAAGGCTTTGGGCTAATTGAGATGCGCTGAGCTTTTTGAAACGGCTATCGTAAAGTTTTTCAGTTTGATTTGAGTTTTGAGTGATGGTGATGTTGACAAAAGCATTTTCAAAAAATCTATACTCGATGATTTCGTCTTTCTCTATATTGCGATTTTCAACAGTGAAAAGTAACTTGGTTTTGTTGAAACTATCTAGCTTTGAGCAAGAGCTTAATGCTAATAAAAGCCCTAACATTGCTATGAGGTTGTAGTTAAAAAACCTGTTCATTACCGTATAATGATTATAACGTGAAGGATTTGTTTAACTTAATTCAAGAAAAAAAATTAGATATCAAGTCAATTGCTAAGAGACACGGAGCTTATAATGTAAGGCTTTTTGGCTCTGTTGCTAGAAAAGATTTTCATGACAATAGCGATATCGATTTCTTAGTGGACTTTAGACCAAATACAAGTCTTTTGGATTGGTGCTCGTTAAGATTAGACTTAGAAGATTTGCTAGGGCAAAAGGTTGATGTAGCCTCCGAGAAAACTTTAAAGAAAAACCTGAAAAAAAGAGTGCTTGGAGAGGCAATTAACCTATGAGGGATGATTTAAAAAATACTCATACTGAGATACCTTGGAGAGCAATTGCTGACATGCGTAATGTCTTAGCTCATCAATATTTCGAAGTTGATCATGAAAAAGTTGACAAAGTGATAGAAAATTCTCTTCAAGAATTAAAACAAGTTGTTGTTCTAAATATCGAAAAACTTAAATAGTAAGCTCTTTTTTCAAAACAGCCAGGTGTTCATCATGAGTCATGTTAAATATGACAGGTGTGATAGAAACCTTGTGTTGAAGCAAAGCGTAGCCGTCTGTACCTTCAACTTCATGATCTTCAATGGGACCCCCAGCAAGCCAAAAATAATAATTACCGCGAGGATCTTGACGCTCCTCGTATTTTTCTTCGTAAGCACGGTTACCAAGCCTGGTGATCTCAACTCCTTTATAGTCAGAGCGTTTACCAGGAGGAATATTGATATTTAGAAATGATTTTGGCGGAATATGACTAATTAAATTTGGATTTTTAGCAATAAAGTCTTTGATCCACAAAGCAGCATCTTCAAAGTCTTTAGAGGTATAGCTATAAAGGCTAGTTGCAATAGCTGGTAAGCCCAGTAAAGAGGCTTCAAGTGCTGCTGATACAGTGCCTGAGTACAAAACATCAATCCCAAGATTCGGTCCATGGTTGATACCTGAGACCATCAAATCAAATTTAATGTCTTTATACAAAGCAGCAAGGGCAATTTTTGAGCAATCTGCTGGTGTGCCAGATGTCATCCATCCCTCTTTGACAGTGTTGACAAGGTCTTTGGTTTTCATTGGCATAACCATCAAAGGTTTATGCAGGCTCATAGAGTGTCCAGTTGCTGATCGCTCGCGATCTGGCGCGCAGACATAGACTTCGTGGTCCTCAGCGAGGGTTGTTGCCAAGGTTCTGAGCCCATCAGCCCAGATGCCATCGTCATTTGCTAAAAGGATTTTCATTAGATTGGTAGTTTAGCATGGTGTTTGGTTATTACGCATTCCTATCAACTTGTAATACATAAGTGCTTTGTAGTATTAAGGACTAATTAAGGAGAATAACAATGTCGATGCAAATGCTTGCAGCTGTGACAGGGTTAGGTTCCTTGTATGATTTCTATCAATTTGATTTGCCTGAAATGGGAGCCGATGCCGTTGCTGTTGGTGCATCCAACTTTGGGGTTCAAGGAAGATTAGGAGCCTCTGCATGGTTTTTGGGTAAAGGTTTATACCAAGCTTTAGACCATTTTACAAGTTTTAGGATAGTTGAGGGTTTAATTGAAGGCGGTTCAGCTTTTGCAAGTGCTGCAGCAATAGGTGTTGGATTTAAAGGTTCGGTGCTTAATAATGCACGAAGGGCTTCAGCCAATCATTTAATTAGAAACCGACATGCACTTGTCAATGCAAGACACGATATGAGATGGGCTAAATATGCTGGTCCACAGGAGTATAGGAAAGCTGTTAGAGCTTCGATTACAGCGACACCAATCTATGCTGATGCAAGGAGAGTTGGTATAAAGTCAGCTACCCATCATGTCGCAAAAAAAATTGGGGTTGCTGTAAAACCTATCGCCAATGAAGCTCGTGGACTCTGGCAAAGTGCTGCTCAAGCTTATAGAGTAGCGTAAGTGAAATGTAAAACCAAGTAAGCTTAAACCAAGACTCTCTAAGTTAAAGTTCTAGTCTATGTTTACTCGATTCCTTCAATTTGGACTTCTATATTCGTTAAATATTGATTTGCTTCGTATATCAGCATTGGTACAACTATATTTAAATATACATCTCTTAGAGCATCTTCATGCATGCTTTGGTACTGGGAAGTTTCTCCTTCTTTATCTTCACTAAGATACAGTTCCAATATCTCTGAGTCTGAATTTATTTGGGAAACTGTAATATAACCTCTTTTTTTAGATCTAATATCTTTCAACAAGGCTTCTTGCGGCATGCTATTAAGGATTTTTGTCCAAAAATATAAAAATGGGTACGATTTGACATTAGTATCAAAAATATACTGATTTATATCTAACAAAGAAGGTTTGCCATTGTTACTTGCAAGTAAATCAAATATTATAAAAAGAACCAACTCCATGTTTTTGAAGCTTTCATAGTCTTCCTTTGAATTTACTGATGAAGGCATACTCTCCAAACTTACGGAGTCTATTTGCTTCAGGTTTCTAAATATAGAATCTCTATCAAGTTTATCGTTTTTGCTTGAGTAGTAAGTGCTACAAAATAACCTATCTGCCAGT